>JAZRIE010000194.1:0-1871 GCA_045645105.1 Eubacteriales bacterium
CGATTGTAAGTCGGAGCATGATTGTGCAATACTGTAGAAATATTGAAACGCTTATTTCTACTTTTTCTTTTGACCATGTAGGCGCAAAATGAAAAGAGGCTACGCAAGCTTCGCCAATCGGCAAAGCCGATTTGAGCTTGCAAAAAGAAAAGCGCCGTAAGGAGTATTTCACCCTCTGCGGAGGGCGAGGAGGGCTATGCGCCCTCCACCGCGCAAACTTTTGAAAAAGTTTGATCAAAACTTTTATCGCGGGTGTGTGCGAACATTGATGAGGGAGGTTTTTGATGGAATATCAGGCAACGAAAGCGGTTCTTGTTGGCATCTGCACCGACGACGGTGATGCCGAGGAGCTTGAAAAAAGCCTTGCGGAGCTGGAGCGTTTGTTAGACACGGCAGGCGGCGTCTGCTTCGCAAAGCTGATACAAAATAAGGATAAGCCCGATCCGCGCACGCTGATCGGCTCGGGTAAGGTGCGTGAGTTGGCGTCGCTCTGTCGCGGAAATGACGTAGAGCTTGTGGTCTTTGACGAGGAGCTGTCGCCCTCGCAGATCCGCAATCTGGAGGACGAGATCGGCGACGATATTCGCGTCATCGACCGTTCCATGCTGATCCTTGATATTTTTGCGCTTCACGCCGTCAGCCGAGAGGGGAAATTGCAGGTCGAATTGGCACAGCTCAAATACACCGCGCCGCGTCTTACGGGACAGGGAAAGGATATGTCGCGCCTTGGCGGTGGTATCGGCACGCGCGGTCCGGGTGAGAGCAAGCTCGAATCCGACCGCCGTCACATGAAGCACCGTATCGTGGCACTTGAGGAAGAGCTTCGCGCGCTTGACAAGAACCGTCGCACCATGCGCGCGGCACGCGACCGAAGCGGTATTCCAAAAATCGCTATTGTGGGCTACACCAACGCGGGAAAATCCACGCTTCTCAACCGCTTGACAGATGCGGGGATCCTCGCCGAGGACAAGCTTTTTGCCACGCTCGACCCCACTACGCGCAAGTTTGAGCTGCCGTCTGGTGAAAGCGTACTTCTGACCGACACGGTCGGCTTTATTCGAAAGCTACCGCACCATTTGATCAAGGCGTTTAAGTCTACACTCGACGAGGCAAGCTACGCCGACGTTTTGATGATCGTCTTGGACGTCTCCGATCCCGAATACCGCGCACAGCTTGACGTGACCGAAAAGCTCCTCGACGAGCTGGGTGCATCGGGGAAGCCCACACTTTATGTGCTGAACAAATGCGACCTTGGCGCGGCGTCCATGCCCACCATCGGTGTTCCTGCGGAGCATTCGTGGACGGTCGCCGTCTCGGCTCGCACGGGGCAGGGGATCGACCGACTGACCGAGCTTTTGCAAGAGGTCTTGCACGAGGGCAAGCGACGCGTGGTCTTTCATATTCCCAATCACGAGGCAGGTGCTGTCAACACGCTCTACCAAAATGCCACCGTGGAGGACGTGGAGTACGGCGCGGACGGGATCACTGTCACAGCGGTGGTCGATCAAAAGGTTCACGGCATGCTTAAACGCTTTGATCCCCTTTGGCAAGAGACGGACGAGGAATGATTAAATATGGGGCTCTGCCCCAAACCCCGCAAGAGGACTTTTTGAAAAAAGTCCTCTTGACTCCCAAAAAGTTTAAACAGTGATGTATGTTTAGGTCGTTGCGATTGTAATGGGACTATACTTTATAAAAATGCGGTGAAAGTTTTGAAGATTTCCAAGAACCTTTTTCAAAAGTTTTTTGGACGGGGTATGGGGCAGAGCCCCATATGATAATGGTGAGGAAAAAAGAAATGGCAGAAACGGTATTATACACGACGCTGGAGCGCGAGGGCGTTGCAGAGTTCGTCGAGAAAAAATCGGTGT
>JAZRIE010000195.1:0-2387 GCA_045645105.1 Eubacteriales bacterium
AAGGTCATCGGTCTGCTTGCCAAGGATAAGCTTACGGGCAACCCCTGTATCGCTTCGTCCAACGAGCTGATGTGTAACGGTTGTTCTTCCTGTGCGCGCGTTTGTCCCTACGGCGCGATCACTTATACCGATAAGGAATTCCGTATGCCCGACCGCACGGTCGCTCTCCGCCGCGTGGCAGAGGTCAATCCCGCGGTATGTCAGGGTTGCGGAGCTTGTACGGTCGCATGTCCCTCGGGAGCGATGGATCTGCGCGGCTATGCAAGCGCACAAATCATTGCGGAGGTGGATGCAATATGCAAGTGACTGAACGCAAGCCCCTGTTCGTGGCATTTTGCTGTAACTGGTGCTCCTACGCAGGTGCTGACCTTGCGGGGAATAACCGTTTGAACTATCCTGCGGACGTAAAGATCATCCGCGTACCCTGCTCGTGCCGTGTCAATCCCACGTTCGTGCTTCGCGCCTTCCAGCGCGGGGCTGACGGTGTCATCATTTGCGGATGCCACCCCGGTGACTGTCACTATACCTCGGGCAACTACTATACCCGCCGCCGTATGGCTCTCTTGTTCTCAATGCTCGATTATCTCGGCATTGAAAAGGAGCGCACACGTCTGGAATGGGTTTCTGCGGCAGAGGGTGCAAAATTTGCCGCTACCATGAATGATTTCGTCGAGAAGGTCATCTCTCTTGGCGAAAACAAGAGATTGGAGGATCTGCGATGCAAAAAATAACGCGTAACGCATTGATTGAAAAAGCAGCTTCTCTGCTGAATAACGGCACCGTTGACCGTGTGCTGGGCTGGAAGGCGGGAGAATTCTCCTACGACGTCACGCCCGCTGTATTCACGAGTGCCGAGGATCTGGAGAAGAGCTTCGTTTGGAACGATTTCTGCGGAGCAAACTTTTCCAAATATCTGGTCGCGCAGACGCGCAAGGAGGGCGGCAAGATCCTTGTTTTCCTCAAGCCCTGCGACACCTACAGCTTCAACCAGCTTCTCACCGAGCATCGCTTTGACCGCGAAAAGGTCTATGCGGTCGGCATTCCCTGCGAGGGTATGGTCGATCCCGCAAAGGTCAAGGCGGCCGTGGGCGACGGAATTTCCAAGATCGAATCAACCGACGCAGGTCTTCTCGTGACCACGCTTTACGAGGACGCACCCGTAACGGTCGCGACCGAGGGTGTTCTTTCGGAGCGTTGCGTCAACTGTAAGAGCCGCCGTCACGTCGCATACGACGAGCTGCTTGGCGACGAGGGCGAGGTTCTCGACACCAATCGCTTTGACGAGGTCGAAAAGCTTGAAAAAATGACTCCCGACGAAAGATTTGCTTTCTGGCAGAACGAGCTTTCGCGTTGCATTCGTTGCAATGCCTGCCGTGACGTGTGTCCCGCATGCACCTGCGAAAAGTGTGTGTTCGACAATCCCGAGTCGGGCGTGGAGAACAAGTCTCCCGCAAACGAGTTTGAGGAGAAGCTGTTCCACATCATTCGCGCCTATCACGTGGCGGGAAGATGCACCGACTGCGGTGAGTGCTCCAGAGTTTGTCCGCAGGACATTCCTCTGCACCTGCTCAACCGTAAGTTTATCAAGGATATCAATACCTTCTACGGCGAATATCAGGCGGGAGCCGAGGTCGGCTCGCGCGCACCGCTCGTGGACTACACCACCGAGGATCTTGAGCCCGGTGACGTCTTTGAGGGGAGGGAATAAGCCGTGCGTAAATGTTCCTTAAATAAGATCAACGAGCTGTTTGCGGCAATTTCCGCGTCAGCAACTCTCTACCTGCCCGTAGACGACGCAAACGGAAACGCCGCGTACAAAAAATGGGAGACGGGAACGGTATGGAGCGAAAAGCTCAACACCGTGAAAAGCCCCAAGGATTTCTTCTTCCCCCAGACCGAGGACCTGATGGCATTTAAAACGGCAGGGAAGACGGTCGAGGTCATCGACACGCGTAGCGAGAGCGAGGATTTTGTCGTCTTCGGTGTCCGCGCGTGCGACGTCAAGGCATTCGACGTGCTGGATCGCGTGTTCCTCAACGAGCCTGCGGACAGCTACTACGCAAACCGCCGCGAGCACGGCGTGATCGTGGCACTTGCCTGCACACGTCCTACCGAGACCTGCTTCTGCGGTACGTTCGGTATTGATCCCGCAACGCCCGCAGGCGATATTTCCGCTTGGAAGACCACCGACGCGCTTTACCTTGAAGCCAACACCGAAAAGGGTGAGAAGCTGATGCAGTCGATCGAGTCCCTGACCGAGGACTGCGACACAGTGGCTGTGGAGACACAGCAGCAAAAGACGCGCGAGAGCATGAAGAAGCTTCCGCTCTCCGGACTGACCACCGAAAAGTTCGGTGGAGATAAGACCGCCGAGCTTTTCAACGATC
>JAZRIE010000196.1:0-10210 GCA_045645105.1 Eubacteriales bacterium
AAGGCGAGATCATAGGTATAGCGATTGGAGACCAATGCCGTGCCGTTGCGGTCGTAGATCTCGCCGCGCACCGCTTGAATGGTGTCCGTGCGCGTGGTTGTTTTACCCGTATAGCGGTCGTCTCTGCCCGAGATCTGGATATAGAACAGCCGTCCGAGATAGATCACGCACGCCAGACAAAACACCACGGCGACCGTCATAAATCGCCAAAGGTGCGTTCGTTTGCTCGTCATTCGGTTCTCCTTTCTGCATTATTTATAAGATATGGGGATTACCCCAAGAACATCAAAAGGATCACTGCCACCAAAAGCCAAACGGCGGGGTTGAGAAGAGCGACGCGAAGGGCATCGTTTCCCGAAAGCTTGGTCTGTGCCTTTTCAAAGCGGATCTTTTTCCAAAGCAGTACCAAGGCGATCGGCGTCGCGACCACGCAGGCGGCAAGAAAGAGAAAATAGAGTAGCATCATGGTCACGCAGGCGGGATTCTCGATCATTGCGAGAAGCGGATCAGTCGATTCCAGCACGGGAGTTAGCAGCTTTGACATTTCGGTGGCGTAGACACCGCCGACCATATTGACCGCCATGTGAAGTCCGATCGTGTAACGAAGCTTGCCCGTGCGCAGATAGATATAGCCAAAGACCACGCCGATAAACGAGGCGTAAAAGAATTGGCTGAGGTTGCCGTGGATCAGCCCGAACAAAAGTCCCGAGATCAGAATGGCGGCAAGGTCTCCATAGTGGCGCAGGCGGTCGATCACCAGCTTGCGGTAAAAAAGCTCCTCAAGGATCGGCGCGAGAATGCCGCAAAAGAGCAGGTTTGCCCAAAGAGGGGTGTTCATGGTCAGCTCCGCCAGATCGTTGACAGGGGGCTTGCCCGTGAAGATACTGATGATGGTATTGACGATGATCCCGATAAAATTCCCCGCATACATCAACGTAAAGCAGATGGCAAGAAGACCCAACCATGCGAGTGGCGTCATGCGCCGCGTGGGCGGGGGATTGGATTTGCCGATGCGGAAAAGCAGAAGCGAGATCGGCATGGCAAACACGTACATGGGGGCTGTAGAAAGAACAATATAGTACCAATCAGCATCGGCAATTGCCGGAGCGAAGCGATGGACGAGAAAGACGAGCAGATATTGAAACGCGACGGTCAGAAGCGTGATCAACGAGACGCCGAGTGCGATCGATGCGATCTGAAGACGCTCGTGGCGCAGGTTGATCGGCGCGGAAGTGGCATCGTCGGACGTGACAGGGGACGCCGCAGGAAAGCCGGTGGGGGGGATCCACCCACGTTCGGGATCATAATCCCAATGATCGCTCATCGTAAAATCCTCCTTTTGGAAAAAGAAAGACAGCCAATCCGAACCAACTGCCTTTCTTTACTGTAATATGTATTATTTGACCTTATACCGCACGAATTCCGAGAAGTCTCCGCCCGTGCTTTGCAGCATGCGTCCGAGACCGACGCTGACGCAGTCGGCAGGTCGTGGCTTTTGCGGAATGATCACGCGCACACCCGTGCGCTTGTGAATGGCTTCGTCAAGTCCCGGGAGCTGTGCACCGCCGCCCGTCATCACAATTCCGAAATCGAAGATGTCGGCGGAAAGCTCGGGGGGCGTTTCCTCCAGCGTCATTTTGACCATCGCAATGATTTCGGAGAGTGGCTCGCGCA
The DNA here is from genome assembly GCA_045645105.1 of Eubacteriales bacterium. Classification (GTDB taxonomy): domain Bacteria; phylum Bacillota; class Clostridia; order Oscillospirales; family CAG-272; genus UMGS1865. The sequence continues at coordinate 1,675 of JAZRIE010000196.1, forward strand.
TGGCTTCCCGCACCTCGGCGGTGGTGACCTCAACGGTTTTGGCAAGTCCGCTTCGCAGGTCGCGTCCGCAGACCTCAAGCGTGCCGCGGTCAATGCCGTCCACGGCAGTTCCCAGACGGATCTTGAGCAGCTCAGCCGTGATCTCGCCGATCAGGATATTGCGCGTAGCTTTGAGGTGGTTGACGATGGCAAGATCCAATTCGTCACCTGCGGTGCGCAGGGAATTGGACTGTACCACGCCGCCAAGACTGATCACGGCAGCCTCGGAAACGCCGCCGCCAAGATCGATCAGCATCGCTCCGCGCGCTTTGGATACCTGGATCCCCGCGCCAACGGCAGCGGCGATCGGCTCGTCGATGAGCCCTACGTTTTTTGCCCCCGCCTCAAATACCGCGTCCTCAACGGCGCGGCGCTCGACCTCGGTCACGCCGTAAGGGATACAGACGAGTGCCGAGGGACGGTTGAAGACCGAGGTCATGTCAAGCCGCACGAAAAAGTCGTGAAGCATCAGAGAGGTGACCTCAAGGTCAGTGATCACGCCGTCCTTGAGCGGACGGAGCGCGAGAATATTGCCGGGGGTTTTACCGAGCATTCGCTTGGCGGTCTTGCCCGAGGCGATGACCTCATGCGTGATGCGGTCGATGCTGACCACCGAGGGTGCGCGCAGAACGATGCCCTTGTCCTTGACGAATATCATCGTGGACGAGGTTCCAAGATCAATGCCGATTTGCTTTGCCATTGCGCACTCCTTTCCTTCCCGCACCGGGAAATACGATACTTCAACCTATATTATAACATAAATGAACGGATTTGGCTATAGTTTGTAAAAAGTTTTTTTCAATTTATAAGAGTTTTTTGCCAAAAAGCTCGCGATAAAGCCGGTCAAGGCGGTGGATGGGGAGTCCGACTACGTTAAAGTAGCATCCGCGAATCCCCTTGATCCACACCGATGCCAATCCCTGTATGGCATACGCGCCGGCTTTGTCGTAGGGACGGGCGACCGAAATATATTTCTCGATCGTTTCGTCGTCCCATTCGTCGAACTCGACCTCTGTGACCTCATGCGACGCTCCGATCCTGCCCTCGCCGATCAGTGCGACACCGCTGACCACCTCATGCGAGCGCCCCGAAAGCATACGGAGCATCCGACTCGCATCGTCGGCATCCTGCGGCTTGCCGAGGATCTCGCCATCGATCGCCACCACGGTGTCCGAGGAGACGATCACGGTGTCCGAGAGGTCGCGACCCTCTGCAAGCAGACGGTCACGCACGGCAAGCCCCTTGCGCAGGGAGAGAAGCTCCACGAGCTTGTGTGGGTCGCGCTCGGTGCTGGATTCGTCGGTGTCGGCGGTTACGATCTCAAAGTCAAGCCCCAGCATTTCAAGAATTTCCTTTCTGCGAGGCGACTTGGATGCAAGAATGAATTTCATGAGCTTTCTCCTTCCGATAGCTTTTTCAAAATTTCGTTTACGCTCCATTCAATATCATGTCCCGCGGGACGCACGGTAATGTCGGCAAAGCGGCGGTAGAGCGGAAGTCGTTCCTCATAGACCGATCGAAGATCGCCACTGTTGCGAAATACGATGCCGCGTGCGGTGATGTTGCCAAGACGTGAGGCGATCTCCTCGTAGGGAAGGTCGAGGTATACCACAGTGCCGTCACGCCTCAGATGCTCCATTGCCTTTTGGGAGTAGATCACGCTCCCACCCGTGGCAATGACGTGATCGCAAAGCGAGAGAGCAGAAACGGTTGCTTCCTCAGTCGCCAGAAAGTCGGCTATGCCGTGCGTATCAAGATAATTCTGTAGAAGCGTACCGGTTCGTTGTTGGACGACGATATCGGTATCGATAAAATTTTTGCCGAGCGATTTGGCAAGCAGGACGCCGAGCGTGCTTTTTCCGGCGCCCGACATTCCCACCAGAACAATATTGCTTTTCATAGTTGCTTTCAGCCCCGTTTCCAAAAAGTGAAGTATACAATATTTTATCACCAATTTGTAAGCAAGTCAATAGGGAAGTGAAAGGAATTGAAAAAGGATGTTCCCAAAACGCATTTGAAATACAGATCAACGGCTTTGTGGCATCGTGTCGATTTAGAAATCCGGTGAATTGTGATTGCGCAAGTGTTATTTCTCCAAAAAACGCGAAAAATCCCCAAAAAAATGATTTTAGTAAAAAAATGGCACAAACTAATTCTTTTTTGGCAAGAAATCTAGAAAAGATTGTGATAAAATTAACATACTTTTTGGGAGGGTGGCAATTCCGAGGAGTTTTGGGCGAAAAATGCCACAGAATTTTTTGAATATCGCACCGTGTCGTGGGATCTTGTATCCCAAATTTTTATTTTGCGTGCGATGGAAAGGATTGGTTGTAAAATGGATAAGTTGTTGGTTGGATTGGCCTTTGCGGGCGCAGTCATCGCACTGCTGTACGCACTGATCACGTCTCGCCGCGTCCTTCGCTTTGATGAGGGAACCGACGTGATGAAGAAGATCTCTTCATCGATCCGCAAGGGCGCAAACGCCTATTTGAAGAGACAGTACCGCGTGGTCATTGTCTTCTTCGCAGTGATGTTCGTAATTCTTGGAGTGATGGCGATCTTTAAGCTGCTCTCTCCCTTCGTTCCGTTCGCGTTCCTCACGGGTGGATTCTTCTCGGGCCTTTCCGGCTTTATTGGAATGAAGATCGCAACCCTCTCGAACGCACGCACGGCAAACGCTTGCCGCACGGGACTGAATAAGGGTCTTCGCGTTGCTTTCTCGGCAGGAAGCGTTATGGGCTTTACCGTGGTAGGTCTCGGACTTCTCGACATCTCGGTATGGTTCTTCCTGCTCAAGTTTATCTTCAATCTTTCCGAGGCTGAGATCACAGGTGCGATGCTCACCTTCGGTATGGGTGCTTCCTCGATGGCTCTGTTCGCACGTGTTGGTGGTGGTATTTTCACCAAGGCTGCAGACGTAGGAGCTGACCTTGTTGGTAAGGTCGAGGCAGGAATTCCCGAGGACGACCCCAGAAACCCTGCCGTTATCGCCGATAACGTTGGTGACAACGTCGGTGACGTTGCGGGTATGGGTGCCGACCTTTACGAGTCTTACGTTGGTTCTATTATCTCTGCCTGCGCACTCGGTGTGACCGCGTTCAACTCGCTCAACGCAATGGCACTTCCTCTTCTGATCGCCGCTATCGGTGTGGTTTGCTCGGTGCTTGGCACCTTCTTCGTAAGAACCAAGGAGGGTGCTTCCCAGAAGCAGCTTCTCGGCGCGCTTTCCAGAGGTACCAACCTCTCGGCAATTCTGATCGGAATTATCTCCTTCCCGCTCGTATATTTCATTCTTGGTAAGGCAAACTGGGCTATTTACTTTGCAATCCTCGCAGGTCTCATTGCAGGCGTGCTGATCGGTAAGTTTACCGAGTATTATACCTCGGATAGCTACAAGCCCACCAAAAATCTTGCGGCTACCTCTGAGACGGGTACTGCTACCATTATCATCGGCGGTCTGTCGGTTGGTATGCTCTCCACCCTGCTCCCGATCGTGATCGTTGCGATCTGCGTGCTTGTTGCATACTTTGTATGTGGCGGCGCGACCTCGGTTTCGATGGGTCTCTACGGCATCGCACTTGCGGCTGTCGGTATGCTCTCCACTCTCGGTATCACGCTGGCGACCGACGCTTACGGCCCCGTTGCCGATAACGCAGGCGGTATCGCGCAGATGGCAGGCCTTGAGGAATCGGTTCGTGAAAGAACCGACGCACTTGACTCGCTCGGTAATACCACCGCAGCTACGGGTAAGGGCTTTGCAATTGGCTCTGCGGCTCTCACGGCTCTCGCGCTGATGGCATCCTACATCGACAAGGTCAAGACCATTGAAGGCGGCGCTGAAAAGATCGCTGACCTCGGCATTATGAACCCCGCCGTTTTGATCGGTCTGTTCGTTGGTGCATGTCTGCCGTTCGTATTTGCGGCGCTCACCATGAACGCTGTAGGCCGTGCGGCTCAGAGCGTTGTTAAGGAAGTAAGACGTCAGTTCAAGGAGATCCTTGGTCTGATGGACGGTAAGGCAGAAGCAGACTATGCTTCCTGCGTAGACCTTTGTACCAAGGCAAGCCTTCGCGAGATGATCGTTCCCACGCTCGTTGCCGTTGTAGCTCCGATCATCGTCGGACTGGTTCTCGGCTGTGCGGGTGTTGTCGGAATGCTCGCAGGTGCTACCGTTTCGGGCTTCCTGATGGCGATCTTCATGTCCAACTCGGGTGGTGCTTGGGATAACGCCAAGAAGTACATCGAAAGCGGTGTACACGGCGGTAAGGGCTCCGAGCAGCACAAGGCGGCTGTCGTTGGTGACACCGTCGGCGACCCCTTCAAGGACACCTCCGGACCTGCGATCAATATTTTGATCAAGCTGCTGTCCATGGTTTCGATTGTGTTTGCAGGCGTTGTGGTTGCGTTCTCGATCCTTTAATCAGATCCAATAAAAAAGCATATAGCAAAAAGCACCCTGCTCCTTATTTTGGAGCAGGGTGCTTTTGACTCAAACGTGGTCATTTTCTTCCTTTTTGTAGTCAATTCTTTACTTTTTTGAGAAATCCGTTGACATTCTCATTAAAAAATGAGATAATAAAGAAGAATGAAAAAATATCCTAAGGAGGATTCACAGAAAATGAACGGAGAGACCAATATCTGGATCGACGCCCTTGATTTTGAGGAAAAGGGCGGTTGGAAGGAGGATACACAGTACGTTCACCTGATGGGTGGCGCGTATCTGATCGCCGCCGATGAGCCGGGGGTTCCCGTAGAGGACGCAACAGTGAAGGTGTGTGTTCCGCAAAAGGGGATCTATCGTGTATGGGTTCGTGACCGTAACTGGCTCCGTCCCCACGCCCCCGGAAGATTTACCGTGCTTGTGGATGGCAAGGAGACCGGACATACGCTTGGTATGCTCCCGTCCGACAAATGGCTCTGGGAGATTGCGGGTGACGTAGAGTTGGAGGCGGGGGAGCATATTCTGACGCTTCACGACCTCACGGGATATTTCGCGCGTTGTGCCGCGATCATTCTGACCACCGATATGGATTACGTTCCCTCACGCGAGATCGACCGTATTCATGCTGACCGCGCCGCTATGAGAGGGGTAAGCAACACCGTAGCAGAGGGCGGCGACTATGACGTCATCATCGCGGGCGGTGGCCCCGGTGGAGCTCCTGCGGCAATTGCCGCGGCACGTAAGGGAGCCAAGGTGCTTCTGGTGCAAAACCGTCCCGTTCTGGGCGGTAACGGAAGCTCCGAGGTTGGTATCACCTTTGATGGCGCAACGTCCGGACATCTCAATTCCCGTGAAAGCGGAATTGCAGAGGAGATCCGCCGTCTGCGCGACCGTGATACGGAGGACTTTGGCGATTGGGAGCGCGCGATCAAGACGCTTGTTGATGCCGAGCCCAATATCACTCTGCTTTATAACACGCACGTTTATGACGCAGACACCGAGAATTCGGTGATCAAGGGCGTTTACACGATGAATTTCCGCACCTTGGAAAAGGCGCACTACACCGCCAAGATCTTTATCGACTGTACCGGTGACGCATGGCTCGGCTACTATGCAGGAGCAAAGATGCGCTTCGGCAGAGAGGCTGCATGGCAGCATAACGAGGGCATTGCTCCCGCACTTGCCGATACGCTGACCATGAGCGGCTGTATCAAGTCGGGCAACCGTCCCTTCTTCTTCAAGACCGACGAGCCCGTGGAATACCACGCACCCGAGTGGGTACCGCAGCTGCCCAAGACCGACGAGGAGTTCGGCAGAGTCATCAACGGTAGCGGCGCTTCTTTGATGTGGTGGTTGGAAGCCCCGAACACTTACGACGACCTTTGGGACGGCGAGGAGACTCGCGACGCTCTGTTGATGGTCGTTTTGGGCTATTATGACCATATTAAGAATTATTGGTCGCAAAAGGAACGCGCGCAAAATTACCGCTTGCGTTTTGTCAGTGTCTTTAACGGACGTCGTGAGTCGCGCAGACTTGTGGGCGACTATATCATGACGCAGGAGGATGCAACGTCGGGACGCATTTTCGAGGACGCGATCTCCTATTCGGGATGGGCGGTTGACCTGCACCACCCCGAGGGCATCTATTCGGGTAAGAAGGGCCCGCTTTATGCGGCAGTAAGAGTTCCCAAGCCCACCATTCCTTACCGCTGTCTCTATTCCGCGAACATTGAGAACCTGTTCTTTGCGGGACGTAACGTCAGCGTTACGCACGTAGCACTTGGAACGGTTCGCGTACAAAACACCATTGCCACCATGGGACAGGCGGTTGGAACTGCTGCGGCAATGTGTCTGAAGCTGAATGAAACGCCCAGAGGCATCTATCAGCGCCACATCAAGGAGCTTCAGCAAACGCTGATCAAGGACGATATGTATATTCCCGGCTTTGTCAACGAGGACGAGGGAGACCCCTGCCGCACCGCAAAGGTTACGGCGTCGTCTGTCAGCACCACCGAGGTTTTCCCCAGCCGTCACGGCATTGTGAGAGAGCCCAAGCCGCTGAATGTAGCTCGCCTTGCTGACGTTAGCTTTAACAGCATCCGTCACGGCGACGTGAACGCGGTCTGGGTATGGCTTCGCTCCGAGAAGAGCGAGCCTGTTACGGTCAAGGTCGGCGGATGGATCCGCGGAGACGTTGACACCGCATGCGTCAACCCCGATCTTTATTACGGAGAGGCGATCGTTCCTCCCATGAGCGAGGGTTGGGTAAAGGCAAATATTCATATTCCCGTTGTTCCCAACGAAAAACACCCCAGCGTACACCTGCGTTTCTGGATCGAGCCTGCCGAGGGCATCAGCTGGAGATATATTGATACGCTGTCCTTCTATAACGTCAGCGGCGTGCGCGACGAGAACGGCGAGTGGAAGACTTGGTCGGGCGTCAACTATGCGTTGTTGGTTGATGAGCCGAAGGAGGAGATGGCAAACTGCGCACCCGAAAACGTGATCAACGGTGTTTCGCGTATTCAGAATCCCTCGAGCTACGAGTGGGTATCCGATCCCGCGCAGGCACTGCCGCAGTGGATCGCGTTGGATTTTGCCGCACCTACCAAGATCAACACGGTCAGCGTGGTCTTCGACACCGACCTGACCAACCCCGGTACCTGCTGGGGCATCAAGATCCCTAACGTACCCGTGTGCGTAAAGGATTACGAGGTCGAGGTCTTCACGGACGGTGAATGGAAGCGAGTTGCTTCGGTGGAAGGAAACTTCTGGCGCAAGCGTACCCACAGCTTTGAGCCGATGACGGTCGAAAAGATTCGCGTCAACGTACTTGCCACCAACGGCGACAAGTCGGCGCGCATCATGGAGATCCGCGCGGGAATGGAAGAAGCATACATGTAAGACAAATTTTAATAATAGCAAGCCCCGTCTGCGACCGAAGCGTTGCGGGCGGGGTTTTGCTTGACAATTCCGAGATCGTGTGCTATACTATAAGCAGAGAATTACCCGAAGAAAGGACGGCGCGATCGCGTGGGGCAGAGATGTGTTCCCGTTGTGCCGAGGCGGATATGCTGATCCATAATCATGACGCGCTTGAGCGCGGATACAACGTAAAAATTGAAAAGACTGTGAAAGGAAGGGACGTGACACCGCTCGGCGCGTTTGCGCGCGGGGTAGAGATCACCTTTCGCGTGAGCTTGCCGCGCCGACTCGGTGTTGCCGCCGTGGTGCTTCGTCTTGCCCCCGACGGCGGCGCGCAATACGACACCCCCCTGACCTTTATGGGAATGGAAGGCTCGACCGATGCCTACACCTGCACGCTTTCCACCGCCGCGCTTTGCGGGGATGCCCCCGACGGTCTGTTCTATTATGAGTTTTTGTTTTTGCGCGGGGCGGACACTCTCTTTTCGAGCAGCTATAATAACGTCGATTTTGTTCTGACCGAACGGAGCGAGGATCGCTTCCGTCTGCTCGTATATGCTAAGGATTTTCAAACACCCGCGTGGTTTCACGGTGGGATCATGTATCACGTCTTTCCCGACCGTTTCCGTCGCGGAGAGGGAACGACCGCGCTTCGTGCGGGCAGTGGCCTTGACGCGGATTGGGAAAACGGTATCCCTCAGTATGCAAAGCGTGCGGGCGATCCGCTTGCCAACAACGTCTTTTTTGGCGGAAACCTTTGGGGTGTTGCCGAAAAGCTTGACTATTTGCAAAGCCTCGGCGTGACCGTAATCTATCTTTCCCCCATCTTTGAGTCGGCGTCCAACCACCGGTACGATACCGCTGATTATGAGAAGATTGACGGTCTGCTCGGCGGAGACGAGGCGTTTGCGCATCTGATCGACGAGGCGCACGCGCGTGGCGTCAGGGTCATTTTGGACGGCGTTTTCAACCATACGGGTGACGACAGCCGCTATTTTAACCGCCGCGGCAGCTACGATACCGTCGGCGCATATCAATCGCAGGAGTCACCCTTTGCCAAGTGGTATAGCTTCCGTAGCTTTCCAAACGACTATGAGTCGTGGTGGGGAATTGAGATCATGCCGCGCCTGC
>JAZRIE010000197.1:0-2960 GCA_045645105.1 Eubacteriales bacterium
GATGATGTCCTACGGCATCATCATTGAAATGTGCCGCACGGGTATTGTGGCACTCGAGCGTGGCAGTAACACGCTTCTCAACAAATAAAAAATCTTATTTTCCAAAATAAAAGGAGATATTATCATGGCAAACATTTACTATCAGCAGGATTGCGATCTGAACAAGCTTTCGGGCAAGACCGTTGCCATCATCGGCTACGGTTCTCAGGGACATGCGCACGCGCTCAACCTCAAGGATTCGGGCGTACACGTGATCGTCGGTCTGTACAAGGGAAGCAAGAGCTGGGCAAAGGCAGAGGCTGCGGGCCTTGAGGTCTACACCGCCGCTGAGGCAGCAGAGAAGGCGGACCTGATCATGATCCTGATCAACGACGAAAAGCAGGCAAAGCTTTACAAGGAAAGCATCGAGCCGAACCTGACCGAGGGCAAGACACTTGCTTTTGCGCACGGCTTTAACATTCACTTCGGCTGTATCAAGCCGCCCAAGAATGTCAACGTCATCATGATCGCGCCCAAGGGACCGGGGCATACGGTGCGCAGTGAGTATCAGGTCGGCAAGGGTGTTCCTTGTCTGATCGCGATCGAGCAGGACGCTACGGGCGACGCGCTTGATATCGGTCTTGCATACGCGCTCGGAATTGGCGGCGCACGCGCAGGTGTGCTTGAGACCACCTTCCGCACCGAGACCGAGACCGACCTCTTTGGTGAGCAGGCAGTGCTTTGCGGCGGTGTTTGCGCACTGATGCAGGCAGGCTTTGAGACGCTTGTAGAAGCAGGCTACGACCCCAGAAACGCTTACTTTGAGTGTATCCACGAGATGAAGCTGATCGTTGACCTGATCTATCAGAGCGGCTTTGAGGGTATGCGCTACTCGATCTCCAACACGGCTGAGTACGGCGACTACATCACGGGACCCAAGATCATCACCGACGAGACCAAGAAGGCAATGAAGAAGATCCTGTCCGACATTCAGGACGGTACCTTCGCAAAGGACTTCCTTCTCGATATGTCCGACGCAGGCGCGCAGGTTCACTTTAACGCCATGCGTAAGATCGCCGCAGAGCATCCTTCCGAGGTGGTCGGTAAGGATATTCGTAAGCTCTATAGCTGGAGCGACGAGGATAAGCTGATCAACAACTGATAAGTACAGCTGGTAAACTAAAAGTAACAATCCCTCAGTCACCTGCGGTGACAGCGTGAGTCGACGAAGTCGATCTCATCGGCGGCTTGCCGCCTTCCCTTATACACAAGGGAGCCTTGAGATTAGTTCCGCTTGTAAAACGGCTACATTTTTTCATAGCAAAGTCTATTTTGAAGCCTACCCTGTGTAAGGGGAGGTGGCTCGCGTAGCGAGACGGAGGGGTTGTTTTTCTTATTTCAAAGATTGGGGCTGTAGCTTAATTTGATCAACAACTGATCGGCAACCGATAAAGAACTGCTCAAACGGGCGACCGTGGCTGTCGCCAAGGTCGCCCGTTGCCCTTGTGACGGCTTGCTTTGCAAAGTGAGCGTTTGTTTCGCTTTGCAAACCAAGCTATCACGAAAAAATACGCTAAATACAGATAGGAGCATCAAAATGATTAAAGATACGATTGTGGATGGATTTCAAAACGCGCCGCACCGCTCACTCTACCACGCGCTGGGACTCACCGACGAGGAGCTTTCGCGCCCTCTGATCGGTATCGTCAGCTCGTATAACGAGATCGTTCCCGGTCACAAGGATCTCGACAAGATCACCGATGCCGTCAAGCTCGGCGTCGCCATGGCAGGAGGAACGCCCATTATGTTCCCCGCGATCACGGTTTGCGACGGTATCGCCATGGGGCACGTGGGCATGAAATATTCTCACGTCACGCGTGATCTGATCGCCGACAGCACCGAGGCGATGGTCATGGCGCACGGCTTTGACGGGCTTGTGATGATCCCCAACTGCGATAAGAACGTCCCCGGACTGCTCATGGCGGCGGCACGGTTGAACATTCCTACCGTGTTCGTCAGCGGAGGACCGATGCTCGCGGGTCGCGTGGGCGGTAAAAAGAGAAGCCTTTCGAGTATGTTCGAGGCAGTCGGCGCGTATTCGGCAGGGAAGATCAACGATGCACAGCTTTGCGAATTTGAAAAGAAGGTCTGTCCCACCTGCGGCTCCTGCTCGGGTATGTATACCGCCAATTCGATGAACTGCCTGACCGAGGTGTTGGGCATGGGACTGCGCGGAAACGGCACGATCCCCGCCGTCTATTCGGCGCGCATCGAGCTTGCCAAGCATGCGGGCATGCAGGTCATGGAGCTTGTAAAGAAGAATATCCGTCCGCGCGATATTATGACCGAGGCGGCGATCCGCAACGCGGTCACAGCCGATATGGCGCTTGGATGCTCCACCAACAGTATGCTCCACCTGCCCGCCATTGCAAATGAGTGCGGCGTGGAATTCAGTCTTGACGAGGTCAACCGCATCAGCGAAAAAACGCCCAACCTTTGCCATCTTGCCCCCGCAGGACCTACCTATATGGAAGACCTGAACGAGGCGGGCGGCGTTTACGCGGTACTCAAGGAATTGACGAAATTGAATCTGTTGGATACCACCGTGATGACCTGCACGGGCAAGACGCTTGGCGAAAATATTGCCGACGCGCTCAACCTTGATGCAGAGGTCATTCGCACGGTCGAAAATCCCTACAGCAAGACGGGCGGTATTGCCGTTCTGCGCGGTAATCTCGCGCCCGACGGCTGCGTGGTCAAGAGAAGTGCCGTTGCCCCCGAAATGCTGGTACACGAGGGACCTGCCAAGGTCTATGAGAGCGAGGAGGAGGCGATCGCCGCGATCTACGCGGGCAAGATCGTCAAGGGCGACGTGGTGGTGATCCGCTACGAGGGTCCCGCAGGCGGACCGGGTATGCGAGAGATGCTCTCTCCCACCTCTGCCATCGCAGGCATGGGACTTGACAAGGACGTTGCCCTGA
>JAZRIE010000198.1:0-5868 GCA_045645105.1 Eubacteriales bacterium
GCTTTAAGTTCATTGGCGAGGTCATCAAGAACTACGAAAGGACGGGCGACGGATCGTTCCTGTTTGGCTTTGAGGAAAGCTACGGCTACCTCAAAGGGACTTACGCGCGCGATAAGGACGCGGTGGTTGCGTCCATGCTGATCTGCGAGATGACGGCGTTCTACCGCGCCCGCGGAATGACGCTCTCCGATGCGCTCACGGCTCTGTTTGAAAAGTACGGCTTCTGCTACGAGACCAACGTGGAGATCTATATGGAGGGGCTGAACGGCGCTTCCCGCATGGCGGCATTGATGGACAGCCTGCGCAACGATCCCCCCGCAAGCTTTGGCGGCGAGGCGGTCACTCTGGTCGGCGACTATCAAAAGCAGACGATCGTTGAGAATGGCAAGAAAAGCTCCACGGGGCTTCCACGCGCAAACGTGCTTTACTACCGACTGAAAAACGGCGACGTGATCGTGGTGCGTCCTTCGGGAACCGAGCCGAAAATCAAATTCTATTTTATGCTTGAAGCAAAGGACCGTGCCGATGCCGAAAAGAAGGTAAAGGCATATCAGGAAACACTCGATAAGCTGGCATAAGCAAATTTTATCCGTTAAAAAAGGTTCTATAATAAATTTTGGGATAAACCCATTATTTATTATAGAACCGTTTTTTTATTTCAAAACAAAATCCGAGATCACAGGACAGTGATCGGATGCGCGGTTTGTGAGCTCATCCTCAATAATAAAGTAGCTCTTTACGGTAAGGCTCGACAGATTGTCATAGAAAATATAGTCGAGCGTATAGGGATCCTCAGACATGCTCTTCAAATTCGATTTTGTCAAATCGTATATCTTTTTGACGGGATCGTAGTAATGGTAGCCGTGATAGCTGTTGGTGTAATTTCTTGTGTTACTGCTCGTATAGAAATTGGTCTGTACGCCGCTGATATTGGATGCCAGCGTCAATCCGCCCCCCGTTAGAGCCAAATACGGCTTTCTCGAACTTTCAGTACCGTAAGTCGGCCAAGAGTTCCAGAAGTTCAGGTCACCGCCCATGATGACCGCAATATTTTCATATCGACTCTTGATATCGCTAATTCCAACCAATATTTCGTTGGCGTTTGCCTCACGCACGCTGTCCCAATATTCGGCACCTTGGCTACCACCGTTTGCCCAAAAATGCGTGTTGAAGACCGCAAATTGCTTGTTCGTTGCATTTTCCTTGAATACCGCCCACGTAAAGCCCTTGTGTGACTCCGTTCTTGAGGAGTACTTTTGCTGACCGCATTCCACAAGTGTTACCTTATCGGCTTTGTAGAACATAGGATAGGGCTGCTCGGTATCCTTACCGCCAATCAAGACCTCGGTATATCCCAAGGCTTGCATCGTACTGTCAAAGAACTTATGGTACGAATTACCGTTATATTCCTGAAAGCCGATCACGTCCGGCGCGTAGACGGAAATAAGATCACGCTGCAGTGCCTGCCGCGTTTTCAAGGGCGGCGCCAGCTCCCCCGTCACCTTTTTATTGGTCAGATCGAACCAATGCTCATCATAGAGGACGTTACTGAACATCACGCGGAGAGCTCCCTCGGGCTTTTCCGAATAATTGACCGCAACACTTCCCGTGCGGTTGACTCCCTTGGGAATTCCGCCCTGCTCACGGATAAAGGCAAGCACCTCACGGTATCCATAATAGCTTCCCGCGGCGATCTGAATACGACCGTTTGCGTCCTCGCGGATCACAAATCCGTCGCCCTCGGGAAGCTCGCCCTCACTCACCGAGGTATTTCCCATCAGGATCGTTTTCTGACCGATCGACGTCATGACGTTTTCGGAATTGACCGTAACGCTTACTCCCAAGTCCTCCAGAGCATCCTTGAGCTCGTAAGCCGAGAGAGACTCGGTCGAGGACATCATGGAGTTAAAGGGAATGACGATCTGATAGCCGCCAAGATTGATGAGAGAACCGTTGCCCGACGGCTGTATCAGGACGGGCTTGTCGTTTTGAGTATCGTAAGAGATCTCAAGGCTTACCTCCTTGTCACAGAAGATCCGTTCATCGGAAGCGGTCTTTTGCGTAAAGCAGGAGAACTGAAGCTCGTAAGCATCGATCCGTTTTTTTTCAAAGCCCGACACGGTAAAGCAGTAGAAATACCTGCCGCCAAAGTCGGCGGCGCGAAGCACACCCGTCGATCCGTCTGCCTTGACGTAACGAAGCTGCTCATAAACCTTGGTACAGTACTGCTCGCTCTCGTTGGTCTTGTTACGGAACAGATAGCCAAGCCTTGACTTCTCCAGCGTAAATCCCTCGTATTCGTTGATGACCGATACGAAACGAACGTCGTACCTTTCCGCATCGTCGGGATTGGTTCTGGTCTGGAAGCCAACCTGACAAACTACGTTCTTGGAATTCTCAAGCGTCACGGGGATCGACGTGGTTACGTTGGCGGAATTGTCGTACTTGATCGGCGTTGAGCCGTCCTCGGAGAGCAGATAGCTGCCCTCCCGCACCGCGCCCTGATAGTTATAGGCGCGCTCGTAGGTAGCAAGATAAAACGTCGGTTCACCGCTTCCAATGCGGCTTTTGTAGGTGTCGCTCAGCGGCATTTTGATCTCGTAAGACTTTTTGATCGGTGTCCCCTCGTCGTCCTTTTCTACGTGGAGCGCAATGGTTGTGTTCTTGGCAAAGTCGGTGGAATAGTCTCCAAAGCTATCGTAATAGCCGTAAAATCCAAATTGGTTGATCGGCGTTTTCGTACCTAAGCCCCACTGCGTATGTTCCGCATCGGTAAAGGTAAAATCGTAGATCGAGCCGACCTTATCCTCGTTCACCGCGGTGACCGCGTTTCCAAGGTTGAGGCGGAGATGAAAATACGTACCGTCCGTATATCCGTGATTGGTTTTCATGTTGACACCGTTCACGGGAACGATCCGCAGGTACACGCCGGTGCCTTGCAGCTCATCGACCCCGTCATTATTGGTGTCTCTGTAATGCACGGTGTTCAGCGTGTCGCTATTAGAGGTCTCATAATAAAGGTACAGATACGAGCCGTCGTGCTTCACCCGAAGCTGAGACGAGCCTGTGGCGTGGGTGCGGTCACTGCTTTTGATATACTGCGTCGGGGTCGAATCATTCGCGTGGATCGCGTAATCAAAGATCAGTGCGTCCTCCCACCCCTCGTCCTCGCGCATCATACCGTCCAGCTCGATCTCCTTCCCCTTCAGAAGCGGGGCAAAGACGGCGTCGGGCTGCTCGAGTGCCGAAGCGGGAATGATCAGGGATGCAAGCATCATAAGTGAAAGCAGGAGTGATAGAATTTTTTTGAAATCCATGGTGTTTCACCTTTCTGTTTTTAATTGTTCGATCCGAAAAACGTCACACCCTGCGGTTCAAATTCCTGACGCGGCGCCAAAAAGCCGTTTTCGCGCAGATGCGTCTCGATCAGGTCAAGCGTTTTCTCACTGCCGGCAGAGACGGTATGGTAATGATAGCCGCCTGTTACGTGGCTCAGCAGACTCGATTTTCCACTTGTAATGTTGTTTAAAAAATCTAAGATCTGGTCCTTCGACCCGATCCCGAGCTTTGCGCGGATCTCTCCGTAGACCTTATGAAACACGAAAACGTCTACCACCGTGCCGCCCGCGTCAACGATCAAATTCAGTTCCGTCTCTACGCTCTCGTCAGAGTGCATCACCTTGAAGACGCGACGGCATGGGTCGTTGCCCTCAAGCAGATACCCGCGCGCCATCGCCACGATCGACACGCCCGCCGCACGCAAAATTGCGACGTCCTGCACGATGATCTGACGGCTCACCCCCATCTCTTGCGCGATCCGAGTTGCCGATATGGGCTTGGTTGCCCCCTCCAGCATTTGCGTGATCTTGTTTCTTCTTTCCTCTGCGGTCATGTTATCCTCCGAAATTAGATCTTACCGTCTATTATACCATGTGTCTTGTCACTTGTCAAGACCTTTTCCTTTCACTTTAACACAAAAAGAGGAAGCCTCGTGTGAGACTTCCCCTCATTTGGTTTCATCAAAGCTTATGCAAGCTCTGCGAAGTACTTAATGGTGCGAACCATCTGGCTGGTATAGGAGTTCTCGTTGTCGTACCAAGAAACGACCTGTACCTGATAGGTGTCGTCGTCGATCTTAGCAACCATGGTCTGGGTTGCATCGAACAGAGAACCGTAGGTGATACCAACGATATCGGAAGAAACGAGCTGCTCCTCGGTGTAACCGAAGGATGCGGAAGAAGCAGCCTTCATAGCAGCGTTGATACCGTCCTTGGTGATGTCCTTGCCCTTAACAACAGCTACGAGCAGGGTGGTAGAACCCGTGGGAACGGGTACGCGCTGAGCAGAGCCGATCAGCTTGCCGTTCAGCTCGGGAATAACGAGACCGATTGCCTTTGCAGCACCGGTGGAGTTGGGAACGATGTTCACAGCTGCAGCGCGTGCGCGGCGGAGGTCACCCTTTCTGTGGGGACCGTCGAGAACCATCTGGTCACCGGTGTATGCGTGAACGGTGGTCATGATACCCGACTGGATGGGAGCGTAATCGTTGAGAGCCTTTGCCATGGGAGCGAGGCAGTTGGTGGTGCAGGATGCTGCGGAGATGATCTGGTCATCAGCGGTCAGCGTGTTTTCGTTTACAGAGTAAACAACGGTCTTCAGATCGTTTCCTGCGGGAGCAGAAATAACGACCTTCTTAGCACCTGCCTTGATGTGAGCCATGGACTTGTCCTTGGAGCAGTAGAAGCCGGTGCACTCGAGAACAACGTCGATCTTCAGCTTCTTCCAAGGAAGATTTGCAGCGTCCTTTTCGTCGTAGATTTTGATGGTCTTTCCGTCAACGGTGATGGTGCCTGCCTCGTCGTCAGCCGAAACCTCATGGTTGTATCTGCCCTGAGCAGAGTCGTACTTCAGAAGGTGAGCGAGCATAGAGGGCTTGGTGAGGTCGTTGATCGCAACCACCTGATAACCCTTTGCACCGAACATCTGACGGAATGCCAGACGGCCGATACGACCGAAACCGTTAATCGCAACTTTTACGTTTGCCATTGGAATAATCCTCCGTTTTATATGAATTTTTTGTTTCCTTTTTGGCAGGGAAAGTCATTTTTCCCATACACATATATTTTAACTCATTTTTTTCAAATATACAAGTACTTTGACGAAAATTTATCAATTTCGTAACATTTAATCGTTATATTTTCTTTAATTGGTCTGTTTGTGTGCATTTTGCAAACAAAACGGCTCGACAGAGCTCTCAAAATCTGTCCGATTATCCTTGACAACCGTCCTTCTCTTTGATATAATATACGCAGCATATTTTTTGTTTTGATTTCAAAGGAGACCTCTATGCAAAAAAACACGTATAGGCGTACTAAGCTCGCCTGTTATCTCGCTTATTTTACCATGTCGTCGATCTTCAGTCTGCCGCCGCTCCTGTTTGTTCCCCTACGTCAGATGTACGGGATCTCCTATACCCTGCTCGGCACACTTGTACTGACCAATTTCTGCACGCAGCTTGCGGTAGATCTGATCTTTACTCTATTCGCCAAGCACTTCAATGTAAAATGGGTGGTCAGGATCATGCCGCTGATGACCTCCGCGGGGCTTTTGATCTACGCCGCGTCACCCGTTCTCTTCCCCGATCACGCCTATGCGGGTCTTCTTTTGGGAACCGTGATCTTTTCGATCTCGGCGGGGCTCTCCGAGGTGCTTTTGAGTCCCGTGATCGCCGCGATCCCCTCGGACACGCCGCAGAAGGACATGAGCCTTTTGCACTCGCTCTACGCGTTCGGATTCTTTACGGTGGTACTCGTCAGCACGCTGTTTCTGAAATTCTTCGGCTCGGAGAATTGGATGTATCTGACCGTC
>JAZRIE010000199.1:0-2074 GCA_045645105.1 Eubacteriales bacterium
GCAACGCTTGCGGGCGTGATCCGCGGTGTAAAGGAGAATCTGCATGATGGGCAGATCGGTACGTTGTACGGTATGCGCAACGGTGTCGAAGGTCTTTTGCAGGAGCGCCTGATCGATCTTTGCGCGTATTTTGATACCGAGGAAAAGCTGGTCGCCCTGGAGCATACCCCTGCGGCGGCACTCGGCTCATGCCGCAAAAAGCTTCCGAAAATGGGGGAGAACGACGCCTTCTACGAGCAGATGATGACGATCTTCCAAAAATACGACATTCGTTATTTCTTTTATATCGGCGGCAACGACTCCATGGACACCGTGGCAAAGCTTTCGGAGTACACGAAGCTCCACGACTACGAAATGGTGATCATGGGTGTTCCCAAGACGATCGACAACGACCTGGTGGGAACCGACCACACCCCCGGCTTTGGCTCGGCGGCAAAATACATTGCCGTGACCACGCAGGAGATCATTCGCGACTGCGCGGTCTATCAGATCCCCGCCGTTACGATCATTGAGATCATGGGGCGCGATGCGGGGTGGCTTACGGCTGCCTCCTCTATCGGTCGTGTCGTCAACGGAATTGAGCCCGACCTTGTGTA
Organism: Eubacteriales bacterium; assembly: GCA_045645105.1. GTDB lineage: Bacteria > Bacillota > Clostridia > Oscillospirales > CAG-272 > UMGS1865. The sequence continues at coordinate 597 of JAZRIE010000199.1, forward strand.
TCTGCCCGAGCGCACCTTTGATATGGAGTCCTTTTATGCCGACGTCCGCGAGGCTCTTGCGAAGAAGCCGAACGTGGTGGTCGCGGTCTCCGAGGGCATCCGCTTTGCCGACGGTCACTACGTTGGCGAGGGAACGCAGACGGGGGCGACCGACGCCTTTGGTCACGCGTATCTCGCGGGTACGGGCAAGGCACTTGAGCTTGCCGTCAAGAGCGAGATCGGCTGCAAGGTGCGTTCGATCGAATTAAATCTCCCACAGCGTTGCGCGGCGCATCTGGCGTCGGCAACCGACCTTTGCGAGTCTGTCAGGATCGGTCGCAGTGCGGTCGCGGCGGCAGGCGAGGGTGTGACGAGACAGATGATGACGGTCACACGCACGTCGGACGAGCCATACCGCATCGAGGTGGGGCATTCCGACGTGTCGGTGATCGCCAACCGTATCCGCTACGTGGACGACGGCTTTATCAATGCGCGCGGAAATCACGTTACCGATGCTTGCTGTCGCTATCTGTTGCCGCTGATCCAGGGCGAGGTCGCACCCGCATATGAGGGTGGACTTCCCAAGCACATTATTTTGTAAGAGAGGGAAAACTGTATGAAAATTGCCGTGATTACGGGCGCTTCCTCGGGTATGGGGCGCGAATTCGTTCTGCAGCTCAGCCAAGAGAAGCAGTTCGACGAGATCTGGGTGATCGCTCGCAGAACCGACCGCCTGCAGGCGTTGCAGGACGAGGTCAAGACCAAGCTGCGTCCGATCTCGCTTGATCTGACGCGTGAGGAGAGCATTGCCGAATACCAGCGCCTTCTGGAGCAGGAAAAGCCCGAGGTGGACGTATTGGTCAACGCAAGCGGTGTCGGTCGCTTCGGCACGTTTTCCGATATGGAGCTTGAAACGCTGTATCGCATGATCGACCTGAACACCAAGGCATACGTGGGCATGACCTACGCAACGCTTCCATATCTGAAGGCAGGGAGCGAGGTCTATCAGCTCGACTCGCTGTCGTCCTTCCAGCCCGTGCCTTATATCTGCGTGTACGGTGCGACCAAGGCGTTCGTTCTGAGCTTCAGCCGCGCGCTCAACGTCGAGCTGAAAAAGCGTGGTATCCGCATGATGGCGGTCTGCCCGGGTTGGGTCAAGACCGAATTTTTCGATCACGCGGTTCACGACGACACCATTACCTATTATAACAAATTCTTTACGCCCGATCAGGTCATCGCGCGTGCCATCAAGGACATGAAGCGCGGTCGCGACGTATCGATCTGCGGTTTTTCGGTTCGCGCGCAGGTCTTTTTCACCAAGCTCCTGCCGCACAAGCTTGTCATGAAGATCTGGTGCAAGCAGCAAAAGAAGTAGTTTTTTCTTGGGGAACTTTTTGAAAAAAGTTCCCCAAACCCCTCAAAAACTTTTAAAGCAAATATAAGACAGACGAAACGGGGACGCTTGTGCCTCGTTCTTTTGTTTAGGGCATAAACGGGGA
>JAZRIE010000200.1:0-4353 GCA_045645105.1 Eubacteriales bacterium
TACGAGGCGAAGCCGAAGTTTTGTTCAGAATCCGCCGTGAACCTTTTGTTTATAAACTTTTTTCTTTAAAGTTTCTCTGTTACCGCCAACAGCATCTCGATCGCGCGCAGGGCGGCGGCGTTTCGCACCTCGTCGCGTGTCGCGCCCTCGGGGGCAGAAAACCGCTCGCTGTACGTCCCGCTTGGCGTTGCAATTCCAAGATAGACGGTCCCCACGGGGTCCTTCTCGTTTCCACCACCGGGACCGGCAAAGCCGGTTGCCGACACAGCAAGCGTGCAGGAGAGCCGCTCGCGCGCGCCCCTTGCCATTGCCTCGGCGCAGGCAGAGCTGACCTCTGTATGCGCGTCAAAGATCTTGGGATCAACACCGAGCAGTTTCGTTTTGACCTCGTTGGTGTAGGTCACAAAGCCACCTCTGAGCACCGCAGAGCTGCCCGCAACGTCGGTGATCAGCTTTGCGATCAGTCCGCCCGTGCAGGATTCCGCCGTGCCAACCGTGATCCCACGTGCTGAAAATTCCTTCACCAACCGCTCCGTGAAAGGATGCAATACCGTCTCCGTCATTCCTCTCTCCTTCCCAAAAAGGGACTGTTACGCCTGCAACAGTCCCTCTTTTCAAGAATCTTATTTCGTAACGTGTACGTCGAGTTGATTGAAGGGGATCTCAATGCCCTCTTCGGCAAATCTTGCGGTGACCGTTTCAAGAATATCAAAGTTCACCTGCCAATAGTCCTTGCTTGCCGCCCAAACGCGCACGGTAAAGTCGATCGAGCTTTCGTTCTGCTTGGAAAGACGGCAGAAGGGCGCAGGATCCTTCAGAACCAATTCGTGCTTTCCTGCGATGTCCAAAAGAATAGCCTTCACCTTTTCCACGTCGGTTCCATACGCTACGTTGAACACAAAGTCCACGCGGCGGGTGTCCTTCATCGAGTAGTTCACCACGCTCGAGCCCATAACGCTACCGTTCGGAACGGTAACCACCTTGTTGTCGGGTGTGGTCAGCACGGTGTAGAAGATGCCGATGTCATTTACAGTACCCGATTGACCTGCAGTCTCTACGTAGTCACCGAGACGGAAGGGACGGAACAAAAGGATCATGATACCACCCGCTACGTTGCTCAGAGCGCCCTGCAATGCAAGACCAATGGCAACACCCGCCGAGGCAATCACCGTCACGACCGATGCAAGCGGAACGCCGAGAATACCGATGATCGAAACCACCAAAACAACGTGAAGCGAAATGTTGACGAAATTTTGAAGGAAACGAACCACGGTCGCATCGTGCTTTTGAGCAAATTTGCTCTTCTTCATGAGTTTGGCGATCCATTTGATCACAATCCGTCCGACGAAAAAGACAACGAGCGCATACAACAGCTTGAGTCCTACGTTTTTACCCGTGATCAAAAGGTCATTGAGAAATGCTTGGAAATCCATTTTTTTACTCTCCTTTGTTTTTTTATTTCATTCAATATTATAGCACTTCTTTCTCCCTTTGTAAAGTCCTTTTTCCGAAAAAAAAAGAAGCAGACCGCAAAAAAAGGTCTGCAAATTAAAAATTGCAATAAAAAAGAGCAAGAATTCCACCGTTTTCGTCCGAAAGCGGCGCGGAGACATGAAACGGCACGAGGACCGCACATCTGACGCGAAATGGTATCTTGCATAAAGACAGCAAGTCTTTTGGGACTTGCGCTTATACTGATCGATGCTATGAAATTTGACCAATGCGAGAACCGATCGGTTCTCGCATCAGCTTGTTGGTGACCCCTACGGGAATCGAACCCATGCCTTCGCCGTGAGAGGGCGACGTCTTAGCCGCTTGACTAAGGGGCCTTGGTCAACGACTCACATATTATAACACATCTTTTTTGAAATTGCAAGCCTTTTTTCAAAATTTTTTTAATTTTTTTGAAAAAATCTTTTTTTTGCGGAAAAGCGACGAAAAAATCAGCACACAAAGCTCGTCTGCGGTGTGCGAACAGGGTAGCTTTGAAGCACGCCCTTATAAACAACCTCCCAATTCTTCAATGCGAGAAAATCAATGGGCTTGACGATCTCGTCAAAGCTCTCGGAGGACTCAATCTGAAATCTGATCAGGATATGACGAACAAACTCCGAACAGTAAAAATGTCTCTCGTTTCGGTATGCCTTTCCAAAGAACGCCAAAAACAATCCCTTGTAATTGTAGCAATACTCGCGGCGGTGGGCATACATCGACCGAAAATAACCTTGGATCGACTCGTAGTCCTCGTCACTGATTTCGGTTCTCAAAATGACCGCGCGCGTTTTGTAAAAGCGCTTAAACGTACCGCCGTTTTTGGATTCGCGCACAAAACCGCCCACAAATGGATTGTTGGGACTAAGTCGCCCGAACGAATAGATCTCGTTCATGGATTCGTCCAGACTGATCGATGCATGATTATACTCTGCACGCGTCAAAAGCTTGAGCGTCCGTGCAAGCACAGTATCCGTCTGGCTCAGGATAATATATATTTTTTTCATGTTGATACAGTCCTTTTTCTCAAATTCAGAACTTGACACGGCACTATTATAGCAGATTTTTCGACCAATTTCATGTAAATTTTATGAACAAATGAAAAACGAGCAATGAAAAGAGGGCTTTTTCTTGACAATATCATAAAATTGGGGTATAATGTAATGGATATTTTGAAATAGAATGGACGGACTGATATGGAATCCACGTATTTAAAAAGGCTTCGGGAGGTCTTATGCTTCGATCGCGCGGCGGTACGCCTGATCGCCTCTTGGTGCAGCTTTGTCACCGTGCTCCTGCTATTGAATTGGCAGGATTTTTCGGCGTTGGAATACGCGCAAAGCCTCTCACTCTTGACGGTAGCCCTCGTCACACTGCTCTTTTTCGCGCTCTATACACTGATCGCCGCCGCGCTCGGAGCCGCTCTCCATTCCGACTCGTGGTTTCTGTTCACCGCCGCCACCGTCTGCGTCTTCCGTTGGCTTCTGGGCTACGATGGCGACAACCCGTCTCTCTTTCTCCTCGCGGTATTGACGGCATACGCGCTCTTTACGGTCGCCTGCGTGCGTGTCAACGCCAACCTGCTCGCAAAATGGCAACCCTCCACGCGCACGGTCACAGCTCTTGCACTGCTGTTCGGGGTCGCGTCCTGCGCGGTCATCGCGACCGTTACCTGCCTGCGCTACAAGACCTTTTCCTCTCCCAACTTCGATTTCGGTCTGTTCTGCAATATGTTTCATAATATGAAGGAAAGCGGACTTCCCATGGTAACAAGCGAGCGCGATCAGCTGCTTTCGCACTTTGCCGTACATATCTCCCCGATCTACTATCTGCTCCTTCCCTTCTATTATATTTTCCCGTCGCCCATGACGTTACAGATCGGTCAGGCGGTGGCACTCTCGCTCGGTGTGATCCCCGTGGTCCTTCTGGCACGACATTATCAGCTATCGGGAAAGACGACGCTGCTCGTAGCGGCACTCTACGCCGCCTACCCTGCTCTGACCACGGGCTGCTTTTACGACATTCACGAAAACTGCTTCCTGCCGCTCTTTCTGCTTCTGACCTTTCTGTTTTACGAGAAAAAGAAATTTCCCTTGATGTATCTTTCGGCAATCGGTGTGCTGGCAGTCAAGGAGGACGCCGCCGTTTATCTGCTTCTGTTCGCGCTGTTCGTCATTGTGTCCGAACGCAATTTCCTGCACGGTGGAATTTTGGCAGCTCTGTCGGTTGGCTACTTTGGCGTTTGTGGCTACGTCTTGGAAAAACACGGACTTGGCATGATGGTCAACCGCTTTGACAACCTGATCTATCACGGTGAGGACGGCTTGCTCGGCGCGGTCAAAACGGCATTGATCAACCCCGGATTTTTGCTCACACAGCTCTTTACCACCGGCAAAAGCTCTTGGGAAAAGCTCGTCTATTTTCTGCAAATGCTTCTGCCGCTCGGATTTCTTCCCTTCTGCACCAAAAAGCCATCGCGCTGGCTGCTGGTGGCACCGATCCTGATCAATCTGCTTACCTATTACCAATATCAGTACGACCTTGGATTTCAATACCATTTCGGCATCACTGCGTTTTTGATTTACGCAATGATTAAAAATCTGCCGTCGCTCTCGCTTCCCACACGTCGGACGCTCCTCTCGCTTGCCGCCGCGGCATGCTGCTGCATCTACGTCTTTTCAGTCGTCCCAAAGCTCAATACCTATACCCGTCGTTGGGAGTCCGGCAAGGCGACCTATCAATACATGGAAAGCATCCTCGACACGATCCCCGAGGATGCCTCGATCAACGTCTCCACCTTCCTCTTGGCCCACGTTGCCGACCGCAAGACCGTCTTTGAGGTTGGGGATCACAAAAACCAAC
>JAZRIE010000201.1:0-2209 GCA_045645105.1 Eubacteriales bacterium
TGACGTGCATTTGATGATCAATGATCCTATGCGCTATATCGATGACTTTGTAAAAGCAGGTGCTGATATCATTACCATTCATTTGGAAAGCTGTCAAAACGCTGCAGAGGTCCTTCGCTACATCCGTTCTCGCGAGGTACGCTGTGCTTTGGCAATTTCTCCCGCAACGCCGGTAGAAAACATTCTCCCCTATCTTGCAGATATCGACATGGCACTGATCATGACGGTCGTCCCGGGCTTTGGCAGACAGTCGCTGATCCCCGAAACCCTCGAAAAAGTAAAGACGGTGAGACGCTACGCAGATTCCCAGAATTTGAAGCTTGACATTGAGGTTGACGGAGGGCTGAAGCCCGAAAACGTGCATCTGGCAACCGAGGCGGGCGCGAATATCATTGTGGCAGGCTCGGCGGTGTTTGGCTCGAAGCGTCCTCGCGCGGTCATTGAGGCAATGCGCGAAACGGCGGCAAACCACCCCTACCGCCAATAAGCAGAAAACGGCAGACTCGGTCCTGTGATCGAGTCTGCCGCTTTTCATTACTTTTCCAAATGGCGTTGCCGATATTCCTTGGGGGTCGTTTCCTCAATCTCGCGGAACACACGGTTAAACGTGCGCTGATCCGAAAATCCGCTCTCATAGGCGATCTGCAGGATCCCCATACCGCCCTGCCGCAAAAGATTCTTGGCATGCTCCACGCGCAAAATATGCAGATAGCGCAAAAAATTGCAGGAAAGCTTTTGCGAAAAGGTACGCGACAGATGCTCCGCGCTGATCCCGTACTTTTTACTCAACGATTTTAGTGAAAGCTTTTGCGTGTAATTCTGTGAGACGTCGTTCAAAATTTTGGAAAACTGCTCCATATCTAACGAAACAGTCCTTTCAACGCGCGGAAGTCTCTGAAAAAGTCTTCCGCAGATCAGGTGAAGATACCCGATCATGACCTCCGTGTTGCCGTCGGTCCGAAACTCGTGAAGCAACGCTTCAAAGCTCGTGATCAGATCCTCACTGCCATACAAAACGTTTTCAAATCGCGTCTCCTCGGAGAAATAGGGCTTGAGCAGGTTGGGATCAAAAATCAAAATAATCCCCTTTCCACCGCCCTCGCTGCGATAGCTGTGAATGTCGTTGCAAAACGCAACCATGACGTCACCCCTTTGCAGAGCAATATCGCGAAAATTGCAAGACACCGTGTAAGTGCCATCTGTACAGATCAGGATTTCATAAAAGTGGTGCGCGTGCGCCACAAATTCAAAATTCCCGTTTTGAAAGATCTGGATCGGTTGAGAATGAACCTGATAAAGCATAAATCGTCTCCTAAACCGTTACTTTTTTTCGTTTTCATCTTTATTATATCAAATTTTGACTATATTTGCAAGACCTTTTTTCTTGTTTTGCAACAAAAAAAGTGATATACTTTATTCACGCAGGCAATCACTATCAATATCGGAGGTATGTTTTATGATCTATCACGTTTCAGTGCTTGGAAATGACAAAAACGCGGGTACGAGGGAAGCCCCCTTTCGTACCATCAATCATGCGGCGCAGATCGCTCTGCCCGGCGATACCGTGCAGGTTCACGACGGAACCTATCGCGAGTGGGTAGACCCACGGTGCGGCGGTTTCAACGAAAATACCCGCATCACCTACGAGGCGGCTCAGGGAGAGCATCCGGTGATCAAGGGCTCGGAGGTTGTGACCGATTGGGAAAAGGTTGAGGGGACGGTATGGAAAAAAACGCTTCCCAACTCCATGTTCGGAGATTGGAATCCTTACGTTGAGGCTGTAGCGGGCGACTGGTGTATGAGACCTAGGGAATACACCGTGCATCTTGGGGACGTTTATATCAACGGTGTTTCGATGTACGAGGCATCTTCAATGGAGGATCTTTACAGTGCCGAGATGCGCGTCCAGGGCTGTGGACGGACATTCCCTTTCCCTTATGAGGAAAGCATTCTCTTTCCCGAACAAACGGTTTACCGTTGGTATTCCGTGGTGAATGACGACACCACCACGCTGTTCTGTAATTTTCAGGAGTATGATCCCAACCGCGAGTTGATCGAGATCAACGTGCGAAAAAGTTGCTTCTATCCTTCGCAAACGGGGATCAATTATATCACGCTCCGCGGCTTTGAGATCGCGCACGCCGCCTGCCCGTGGACACCGCCCACAGCCGATCAGGTCGGCATGGTAGGTCCTCATTGGGCAAAGGGG
>JAZRIE010000202.1:0-3152 GCA_045645105.1 Eubacteriales bacterium
CCTCGGCGTTCATGCCGCGAAACCAGATCGCCATGCAAAGTGCCGACGCCTGATAATCGGGGATCGTTCCGTCGGTATAGCCCTTGACGAAAAATGCGATCTCGGAAGTGCTCAACACGCCGCCGTCGCGCTTTTTCTTGATAATATCGTACATACGCATAGGAATTTTCTCCTTTTGCAAAAGTGATTTTGTCGATTGTAAAAGTAGGAAAAGTCAATATTCAAAAGGTATTTGGAGAGGAAGAATTTCGTTTTTTCTCTATTAACTCCTAAAACAATCCCACCGTCACGGCGAGCCGGGCCACCTCCCTTTACACAAGGGAGGCTTTGGGGCAACAATCCGCACGAAAAAGTAGCCATTTTCTAAGCAAAACTACTTTTAAGGCTCCCTTGTGCAAAGGGAGCTGTCACCATAGGGGTTCCCCGAAACGAGCTTGTCGAGTTTTGGGGTTCCCGTAGGGTGACTGAGGGATTGTTTTTCTTTTAGACTTTTACAATCGGCTACAAAAGTGGTTAGCAGGATCGGTCGTTCAACGAAAAGGAAAGCGGCAAAAGGTCTTGCAAGGTGTAGACCGACTGACGCTCCCCATCTCCGAGGATCACACGGAAGTCGGGAGTGCAAAACTCCGCCATGACCTGTCGGCAAACGCCGCACGGTGCGCAGATCGCGTCGGGGGTCTCCCCCTTCCCGCCCGCAATGGCGATCGCAGAAAAAGCGCGTTCCCCCTCACTCACCGCCTTGAAAAACGCTGTGCGCTCGGCACAGTTGGTGGGCGTGTAGGAGGCATTTTCAATATTGCAGCCCGTAAAGACCCTTCCGTCCGCCGTCAGGAGCGCCGCGCCCACAAAAAATCCCGAATAGGGGGCGTAGGCGTTTTTTCTCGCCTCAATCGCCAAATTCATCAGCTCACGATCACTCATTGATGCACTCCTTTCTGCAAAAGCGGTAACAGACTCTCTCCGCAAATACGCCCCGTGTCAGCGTCCAGATACTCCAATACCGTCGCACCAATATCCGCGAAGGTGGAGCGCGTACCAAGATCGACACCGCAGGGGATCGTCTCGCCAAAGAGAAGCAGAGGCGTACACTCGCGGGAATGGTCGGTCGATGCGGTGGACGGGTCACAGCCGTGGTCGGCGGTGATCATGAGAAGATCGTCGTCCCGCAATTTTGGCAACAGCTCGCCAAGACGCGCGTCAAACTCGGTCATGGCGCGCGCATAGCCGTCGGCGTCGTTGCGATGCCCGAAGCTTGAGTCAAAATCCACGAGATTGACAAAGCACAGTCCGCAAAAATCGCGCTCGGCAAGGGCGATCGTCTTGTTCATACCGTCGGCATTTCCCTCGGTGCGGTGGCTTTCGGAAAAGCCGCGACCTGCGAAAATATCATAGATCTTTCCCACCGAGATCGTGTCAAGTCCCGCGTCGGTCAAGACGTCTGCCATGGTAGGTGCGGGCGGCTCGAGCGAATAGTCGTGACGCCGAGACGTGCGCGTAAAAGGATGCTTGCCCGTGAACGGACGCGCGATCACACGCCCAACGCCATGCGTTCCGCGAAGCATGCCGCGTGCCAATTCACAGTAGCGGTACAATTCATCTACGGGGATCACGTCCTCATGTGCCGCGATCTGAAAGACGCTATCCGCCGAGGTATACACAATGAGATCCCCCGTGCGCATATGCGCTTCACCGAAATCACGGATCACCGCAGTTCCCGAATAGGGCTGGTTGCAAAGCACACCGCGCCCCGTCAGGCGTGAGAACTCGTCGATCACCTCGGCGGGAAAGCCGTTGGGATAAGTGGGCAGAGGCTCCTGCGAGATCAGACCCGCGATCTCCCAATGCCCTATGGTCGTATCCTTCCCCCGAGACGCCTCACGCATCCGCGCAAAGGACGCGGTGGGAGACGCAACTCCGCCACCCACGCCCTCGATATTGAACAACCCCATGCGAGCCAGGTTCGGGCAAAAGAATGACGGCAGATGACGGATCGCCGCAAGCGTATTGCTCCCCGCGTCGCCAAAGGCATCGGCATCGGGCGCGTTTCCAATTCCGAGACTGTCGAGAACGATCAGAAATACTCGTTTTGCCATCTTACACCAGCCCCAGAGCGATCTCCATCATGTCGGTAAAGGAGCTTTGGCGCTCCTCTACGGTCGCGTTCTCCTCGGGATGCAGGAAATTGTCGCTGACCGTACAGATGCAAAGCGCCTTTTTCTTTGCCCACGCGGCGTTGCAGTAGAGCGCGGCAGACTCCATCTCCACGCCAAGCACGCCAAGCTTTGCCCACTCCATGTCGCTATTCGCGGCATTGTAGAACATATCCGAGGAAAAGATATTGCCGACCTTGTAGTTAACTCCGCGTGCCTCACAAAGGTCTGCCGCGCGACGCACGAGGTCAAAATCGGCAATCGGCGCGAACGTACCGGGCATATTGTACTGCGCGGCGTAATTTCCGTTGGTGCAAGCACCCATTGCGATCACGATGTCGCGCACGTGCAGATCGGGGTGGAACGCGCCGCAGGAGCCTACGCGAATGATCGAGTCCACGTCGTAAAAATTGAACAGCTCGTAGGAATAGATTCCCATAGAGGGCTGACCCATTCCCGACGCCATAACGGTCACGGGCTTGCCGTGATACGTCCCCGTATAGCCGTGAACGCCGCGCACGTCGTTGACCAATACGGCGTTTTCAAGGTAGGTCTTTGCGATAAATTCCGAACGCAAGGGATCTCCGGGCATCAAAACCGTCTTTGCGATCTGATCGGCTCTTGCGGTAATATGTGGTGTTGGTACAGGCATGATAATGTTTCCTTTCTATACTGTTTTTTGCAATACGCAATGCTTATTTTGAATTTTTTACGATCTTTACGACACGGCTCGTGCCAAGTCGGTCGGCTCCGAGCGCGATAAAATCCTCGGCGTCCTCAAGGCTCGCAATACCGCCCGCCGCCTTGACGAGAACCGCTTTCCCGACGTTCTCACGCAAAAGAGCTACGTCCTCACGCGTCGCGCCCCCCGTGGAAAAGCCCGTAGAGGTCTTGATATACTCCGCGCCCGACTCGGTGACGATGCGGCACATACGCAGCTTTTCGTCCTCGGTCAGAAGACAGGTTTCAATAATAACCTTGAGGATCTTATCACCGCAAACC
>JAZRIE010000203.1:0-2102 GCA_045645105.1 Eubacteriales bacterium
GCGCGGGACAAGCTCCGCGCACAACGCGTCAAAGGTGTTTTGGAAGGCAATTAAAATCAGAACAAAAACAATCAAATAAAGAATTGCAAAAGTCCTTAGCCGCTTTTCTCTTTGACACCAAAGGCACAAATGAGAAAGGCTTCGCTATGCTACGCCACGATTGGCATCGCCAATCTCACGCTTACAAAAGAGAAATGCCGAGGATAATTTCGCCCCTTGCGAGGGGCGAGAAGGGCTACGCGCCCTTCACTCCGCCACCTTTTGAAAAAGGTGGACCAAAACTTTTACTCCACGGACGAAATCTTTTCATTTCGTTGTGAGAAAGGAAGATCACGATATGAACAACCGTTTTACACAAAAGGCGCAAACTGCGCTCAATCTCTCGCTTCGCACGGCTTCCGAAATGGGTCACACCTATATCGGATCGGAGCATCTTTTGATTGGTCTGATCAAGGAGCAAACGGGTGTTGCCGCGCATTATCTGACCGAGCGCGGCGCAACGCTTGAAAAAATAGAAGAAGCCGTCACACAAATGTCCGGCGTTGGCTCTCCCACCTCGATATCCGCCGCCGACATGACGCCCCGAACCAAAAACATTATCGAAGCCTCGCTCTATGAATCCCAACGAGGTGGACAAGACTATATCGGCACCGAGCATCTTCTGCTTGCCCTGCTTGGAGAGCGCGATTGCGTCGCCGTGAAGATCCTTGAAAATCTCGGTATTTCCACGAGCGACCTTCGCAGTGACGTCACGGCGTTTCTCACCAATTCGTCGTCAAATCGCGGTACGGGCGGTCGCTTTGGTAGTGGACGTGACAATGACGCCAAGGGAAATCTTGAGTCGTCCCCTACCCTCAAAAGCTACGGCAGAGACCTGACCGCCTCGGCACGCGAGGGCAAGATCGATCCCATCATCGGTCGCGACAACGAGACCGAGCGCGTAATCCAGATCCTGTCGCGCCGCACCAAGAACAACCCCTGTCTGATCGGCGAGCCGGGTGTGGGAAAAACCGCCGTTGTAGAAGGGCTTGCCCAGCGGATCGTTGCAGGAAACGTCCCCGAAAATCTGCGTGACAAAACCATTGTCACACTTGACATCGCCTCAATGATCGCGGGTGCGAAATACCGCGGCGAGTTTGAGGAACGCTTTAAAAACGTGATGGAGGAGGTTCGCAAGAACCCTGCCCTGATCCTCTTTATCGACGAGATCCACACCATTATCGGTGCGGGCGCTGCCGAGGGCGCGGTGGACGCGGCAAACATCATCAAGCCCGCGCTGGCACGCGGAGAGATGCAGGTGATCGGTGCCACCACCATTGCCGAGTACCGCAAGCATATCGAAAAGGACAGCGCGCTGGAACGCCGTTTTCAATCCGTCACGGTTGGAGAGCCCTCCAAGGAGGAAGCACTACTGATCCTGAAGGGGCTTCGCGATAAATACGAGGCACACCACAAGCTGAGGATCAAGGACGAAGCACTTGATGCTGCCGTCAATCTTTCGGTACGCTATATCGCCGACCGTTTTTTGCCTGATAAGGCGATCGACCTGATCGACGAGGCGGCATCGCGGCTTCGTATCCTGTCACGCACCTCCCCACCCGATCTGAAGCTGGTCGAGGAGCGGCTCGCTTCACTTTCCAAGGAAAAGGAGGAAGCCATCGTTGCGCAGAATTTTGAGCGTGCGGCGTCGCTGAGAGACGAGGAACAACGCTTACAGGCTGAATTCAACGAGAAAAAAAGCTCGTGGGAGCAGGGGCGCGACGAATGTTCGGTTGAGGTGGGCGCGCAGGACGTTGCCGACGTGGTGACGCAGTGGACCGGTATTCCCGTCAACCGTCTTTTGGAGGAGGAAAGCGACAAGCTATTGCACCTGGACGAGCTTCTGAAGGAGCGCGTGATAGGACAGGACGCCGCCGTGGAATCGGTCTCCCGTGCCATTCGTCGTGGCAGAATGGGCTTGAAAGACCCCAAACGTCCGGTTGGCTCCTTCATCTTTATGGGACCCACGGGCATCGGAAAGACCGAGCTGACCAAGGCGCTGGCATCGGTGATGTTTGGAGATCCCAACGCCATGATTCGTTTGGATATGTCGGAATATATGG
>JAZRIE010000204.1:0-2471 GCA_045645105.1 Eubacteriales bacterium
GCCGCGGCGTGTCACGAGGGCGCGATCGAGATGATCGATCAAAAGGCGTATCTGACGCGCGAGGATTACTGCGACGGTCTTGGCGACTGTCTCCCCGCCTGCCCGACGGGCGCGATCAGCTTTGAGGAGCGCGAAGCACCCGCCTACGACGAGGCGGCGGTGCAGGCGGCAAAGCAAAAAAAGGCGGAAAAGCCGCTTGCCTGCGGTTGTCCGGGTACGCAATCGAAGATGCTCAAAAGGGAAGTGGCAAGCGGTTGTGAAAGACCGCACGGAGCCTGCGCAAGTCAATTGATGCAATGGCCTTGCCAGATCAAGCTCGTGCCGCCAAACGCCCCCTATCTTGACGGAGCAAATCTCTTGATCGCCGCCGACTGTACCGCTTATGCCTACGGGAGCTTCCACAACGATTTTATGCGCAATCACGTCACGTTGATCGGTTGTCCCAAGCTCGACGAGGGCGACTACGCCGAAAAGCTGACGCGCATCCTTCGGGAGAACAATATCAAAAGCGTCAAGATCGTTCGTATGGAAGTGCCATGTTGCGGAGGTCTTGAGAATGCCGTCAAGCGCGCGCTGATGGCGAGCGGAAAAATGATCCCGTGGCAGGTCGTAACGGTCTCCACCGACGGAAAAATTTTAGAATAACCGAGTAAACGATTGATTTTTTGGAAAATATATGCTACAATAAGGATAATAAATTTATAAAAGAGGTAAAGGCAATGACCATCACAAACGATATCAAATATATTGGCGTTAACGATCACAAGGTAGACCTGTTTGAGGGGCAGTACCGCGTTCCGAACGGAATGTCCTATAACTCCTACGCGATCCTTGACGAGAAGATTGCGATCATGGACACCGTTGACGCGAGCTTTACGCACGAGTGGCTCGACAACATTCAAAATACGCTTGGCGACCGCAAGCCCGATTATCTTGTGGTTCAGCACATGGAGCCCGATCCCTCGGCAAACATTATGAATTTTGCTAAGGCTTATCCCGAGGCAAAGATCGTTTCGTCGTCCAAGGCGTTTTCCATGATGAAAAACTTTTTCGGAACCGACTTTGAGGACCGTCGCATCGTTGTTGGAGAAGGCGATACCCTCTCTCTCGGAAAGCATACCCTGACCTTTGTCACCGCTCCCATGGTGCATTGGCCCGAGGTCATCGTGACCTACGACAGTACCGACAAGGTTCTGTTCTCGGCAGATGGCTTTGGAAAATTCGGTGCGCTTGACAGAGCCGAGCCGTGGGCAGACGAGGCACGCCGCTATTATATCGGCATCGTTGGAAAATACGGCGCGCAGGTGCAGGCGTTGCTCAAAAAGGCGGCGGGACTGGAGATTGAGAAGATCTGTCCGCTCCACGGTCCGGTGCTGACCGAAAACCTTGAATATTATCTTGGACTTTACAATACGTGGTCGAGCTATCAGCCCGAGGAGGAGGGCATTTTGATCGCCTATACCTCGGTTTACGGCAACACCAAAAAGGCAGTGGCACAGCTTGCCGAAAAGCTTACGGCAAACGGTTGCCCCAGGGTCGTGCTTCATGATCTTGCGAGAGACGATATGGCAGAGGCGGTTGCCGATGCCTTCCGCTACAGCAAGCTGGTGTTGGCGACCACAACCTACAATGCCGACGTTTTTCCGTTCATGCGTGAGTTTATCAATCACCTCACCGAGCGTAATTTCAGCAATCGCACCGTCGGCATGATCGAGAACGGCTCGTGGGCGCCTCTTGCCGCCAAGGTCATGCGCGGCATGCTTGAAAAATGCAAGAATATCACCTATACCGACACCACGGTCAAGATCCTTTCGGCACTCAACGAGGATAGCTCGGCACAACTGAATTCGCTCGTTGACGAGCTTTGCCGCGAGTATCTGGCGCGTCAGGACGAGACTGCAAATAAAAACGATCTGACGGCACTCTTCAACATCGGCTACGGGCTGTATGTGATCACGTCCAACGATGGTAAAAAGGACAACGGATTGATCGTCAATACCGTTACGCAGGTCACAAACACCCCCAATCGCCTTGCCGTTACCATCAATAAGGAGAATTATTCTCACCATGTTATCAAGCAGACCGGCAAAATGAACATCAACTGCCTGACCGTGGATGCCCCCTTTAGCGTGTTTGAGGCGTTTGGCTTCAGAAGCGGACGAAACGTGGATAAATTTGCCGACTGTACGCCGCTTCGCTCGGATAACGGACTCGTGTTCCTGCCTCGGTATATCAATTCCTTCCTCTCGCTCAAGGTAGAGCAGTACGTTGATCTTGATACACACGGAATGTTTATCTGCTCGGTCACCGAGGCGCGTGTGATCAACGATCGCGAGACCATGACCTACCCCTACTATCAAAACAACGTCAAGCCCAAGCCCGAGACGGCAGGTAAGAAGGGCTACGTTTGCAAGATCTGCGGATACGTTTACGAGGGCGAGACACTGCCCGACGACTATATCTGCCCGTTG
>JAZRIE010000205.1:0-3942 GCA_045645105.1 Eubacteriales bacterium
AGCTTCATATCCCCACTCCCCCTTCCATGAGATCGACCGTCTCAAAAGCGCTCTGCGTTGCGCTTGCCGTCTCGATAATACTTTTCAAGCTCCTCGGCGGGAACCATGCCGCCGCCCGTCGCCCATACGAGATGCGTACCGAGGCGCGTGCGCCCCTCGGCTTTTCCGACCGAAACCACACCGTACATTCCCGCAAGCGCGCTCGGCTCAAGATGAATGTCCTCGGTATCCCAAAGCATTGCAAGGAGCGCGCTCATGCGCTCGTCTGTGACCGTATAGCAGCCGTCGATAAACGGCATCATCAGTCCTCCTACAAAGCCCGACGCACGACCTACGGCAAGTCCGTCTGCGATCGTGTGTCCTTCTATGCCAAGGTCGCCAACCGAAATTTTGTCATGTAATCCCGTCGCCATTCCCAGCACCATGCAGGGCGCGTGGGTCGGCTCGGCAAAATAGCAATGCACAAGATCGCCAAAAGCAAGCTTCAACCCAAACGCAACACCGCCGGGTCCCCCACCGACACCGCAGGGGAGATAGACGTGGAGCGGATTTTTCTCAGAGATCACGATCCCCATACCCTCAAGCTGCCCCTTGAGCCGCTCGGCGGCAACCGAATAGCCGAGAAAAAGCGTTCTGGAATTTTCATCGTCGATAAAATGGCAATAAGGGTCGCCCTTTGCCTGCTCTCTGCCGTTTGCCACAGCCAGACTGTAGTCGCCCGCGTATTCCACTACGTCAACACCCTTCTCTCGGAGCATCGATTTTTTCCACTCGCGCGCGTCGGCTGACATATGCACCGTCACTCGAAAGCCGAGCTTGGCACTCATGATGCCGATGGAAAGTCCTAGATTGCCCGTGGAGCCGACCGCGATAGAGTATTTGGAAAAAAGTCTTTTGAAGCGGTCGGTGGCAAGGATCGCGTAATCGTCGGTCGTCTTCAGTCCCCCCTCGCGCATGGCGATCTGCTCGGCAACGTACAGGACCTCGTAAATTCCGCCACGCGCCTTGATCGACCCCGACACCGGCAAATGGCTGTCGAGCTTGATCATCAGATCCCCCTCGATCGGACAGGAGTATTCCTTTTCCATTTCCCTCTGCATGTGTGAAAGACGGTGCACGGGCGACTCGATCAAGCCGCCGTTGACCTCGGTCTCGGGAAAAACGCAACGAAAATAAGAGGCAAAGCGTTGCCACCGTGCCGATGCGTCGGCTACGTCCTCCTTCGTAATGGTTGCCTGCGCGATCGCTTGGTCAAACGCGAGCTTGCTCGGATTCTTCCAAAAAAATTCACGCTCCCCCGCAATGCTTTCGAGCGCGGGGATTTCCCCGATCCACTCACCCAATCGTTTTCCCTTTACCTTGATTTCGGGATCAAACTCTTTTGACATTGCTTGTAAAATCCTTTCTCCAACCGAAAATAAAGCGAACAAAAGCCATAAAAAAAGCCCCAAAAAAGGCAGGTGATTTTATCGCCCCACTATTATATCACATCTTTCTTCTTTTTTCAAGAGTTTTCGCAAAAGGATTGGGATAAAAAACGAGAAATTTGTTTTTTCGTCCGGCTGATCCGATCGGCAATTTTTCTGCTGTTTCAAAAGCGATCTTTTTCCCCCACTTGACCCCCAAAAACGGTGTAAAAATGCCTATTTTTAGGGTTTTCGCACCACTTTCGAGAAGGGTATTGACAAGCCCTTTTCGGCATGTTATACTGATGTTACCAAAATCAAAAAAAAGGAGATTTATCGATGAAAAAAATTGCCGCGCTCGCCCTCTCTCTCACCCTTCTGTTTTCCGCTTCCTCGTGTATTGCGTCCCCCAACTCTCCCCTTTCCCAAAGTGAGAGCCTGACCGAGCAAGGCACGGACTTGTACGAATCCACACCCAACGACCAAACCAAGCCCGATAACGATCAGCCAACAGATGCTTTCCCCTATGATGTCATCGAAACCAACAGATACTATAAGATAGAAGAAGCAGGTCTTGCTACCCGTCGTTATACCATCTACAACTCATCCGGTAACGAGGTATTCTCGTCAACAACCGACAAGCCTCTAAGTATCTCCATGCTGGGGCAATACATCGTTCACATTGCGATCGGTATGGGAACGGGTACTTCTACCCACCTGTATTACAAGGTTTATGATTCATTTTCAAACGCCGAGGAGTACACCCAAGTAATTGCCTCCACCTCCGAATACGTGGCATATCTGGACGGCACGCTTGATGACCGCAAGGTGGTTGTAAAAAGCCTCTTTTACGATTTCTTTTACAAGGAATTTGAATTGACGCTTGCCCCAACGGAAATGCCGGTCCGCTCGGCACATTTTAGCGGCAACGCATTCTTTATCGAGTATGACGTCCCGGGTGATGCCTATACTTCGGACTGTCTGTATCTCTACGATACCTCGCACGATCATTTTGCAACCTATAGCTCGCTAATAGCACTCCTACCCGATATCATTACTACCTCACTGTATTATACCGATTACGTAGACTTTCATTATCCCGAGATCTTTGGTGTGACCAACGAGCAGGAAGCCGAGTGGCTTGGCAACCTGATCTTTGCTGTTATGAGATTTTCTGACATCTACGGAAGCGACCTTTACCAATTCTTTGGATACGATATCAAGGATCTCAATGGCGACGGCGTGGACGAGCTGATCTTTTTGCGCGAGGATTACACGGTGCTTGCCATTTATACCATGGTTGACGGAAGACCTTACCAACTGGATCATTTTTGGGAGCGTAAAAAAGGTTCGATCGGCGAGAACGGGATTATCTCGGTTTCGGGTAGCGGTGGTGCCGACATACACTCGTACGAAACCTACAGAATCGCCGACGATGGAAAATCGCTTGAATTGATCGCAAAGTTTGGCTTGGATGGGCACGAATGGGTGGGCAACGTTGCCGTGCAAAAATATTTTAAAACAGTAAACGGCAAGGAAGTCTCGATTACGGAAGACGAGTTTAACGCCCTCTACGAGGAGTACCCTTTTCTTGGAAGAGACGGCACGCGCGAGCATGCGGGACTTACCTTCACCCAATGGTCGCATGCCACGGAAGATCTGCAGGAAGCCGCCAATCAAGCCTATCTTGACGTGCTGGCAAACAAAATTAAAATCTACGACACCCAAAACGAGGAATTCTGTTATTTAATAGAATCTAAAGACCCCTATTCGCGAACTCCACTTTATGAGTGTACAAATCTCGGCTATGCGCTGGTGGATCTTGACGGCGACCTTTCAAACGAGCTGGTTGTTGAATGCCCCGGCGGTACTCTGCTCCTGCGCTACTATGATGGCTCCGTATACATGTATGACTTCACGTTCCGAAACATGTACTACCTTTACACCGACGGCACCTACTCTTGGAATCACACCGGATCGGACTTTGAATACGGTCAGAAGCAGCTCTATTTTGTGGGTGCGGAATTGAGGGCCGAAAGCCTTTGGTGTATCGTAAACGACGGAGAGCCAAACGCCGAGTATTATATAGGCGACCGCCAGGTGACAGAAGCCGAGCAGACCGCATATATCAAATCCCTGACCAAAACCAAGTTCACGTTCTCGCCCCTTGATTTCGAATCGTCAAAGCTTTCCATCGAGGAAGCACAAAAAGTCGCTGAAAATTATTGGAGCCGATATGAGATCGAAAAGAACGGCTATATCGTAGTGAACATCCAAAGCGACCGCGCGCCCTCTCACCTATATGTCTTTGTGATAAAATGGTTCGTGATAGGCCACTACTCAACATTTGATGAAATCTGGATCAATCCCTATACCGGTGAAGCAATTATTCCCTATTCTCCCGACGGTAAGGGATAAAAACGCGCACCGCCATTCCCTATTGATAAAACCACGTTTCACAAAACGTCATAAAAGCCTTGAGCTCCGCGCGAGCTCAAGGCTTTCTTTGTTATTTTTTTGTTTTTTGTCAGTCGTA
>JAZRIE010000206.1:0-7313 GCA_045645105.1 Eubacteriales bacterium
CGTGTTGATCTCCATGCCCTTCCCCTTTTGCACGAGGATCTTCATGATCTCGTCGCAAATATCGGCGTAATCCTCATAACGAAGCGGCTCGTGCGTGGGGTTGTGCGCCGACTTGCATACGTAGTTGAGGTGTCCCAGCACGTCAAAATTATCGTGTACCTTCACGCACTCCAGCGACCGAACGAGATATTCCGAAAAGCCCTCCTGAACCGTCTTTCCCTTCCAATAATCGGGATAATAGGGATCAAATCCGCCCGCATAGTGGACGGAGCCGATCACAAAATCGAACCTGCGCCAGGAAAGAAGCTCGTCAAGCTCAGGACGGTTCCAGGTCGTAAGTCCGAACTCAACGCCTCTTCGGATCAGGACGCTGTCCGACGAAAGCGCGTCGTAAGCCTGCGCGTATTGCTCCATGGTAAAGAGGTCGTGTGCCTCGGTGGGAATATCGTGACAATCATAATGATCGGTAAAGCAGATCTCACGGAGTCCGTTTCGTTCCGCCGCGCGCAGAATTTCGATGGAGGGTGTCGTAGAGTCGAACGACACGCTACTGTGCAGATGAAAATCAAACATTGGTCATTTCCTCAATTTCTTTGCTTTGTTTTTCAACGATCTTATTATATCATAGGAAAAAAGATTTGTCAAGTCTTTCCGGAAAAGCCCTTAACTTTTCCAAATTGTAAACATTCCTTACAAGCTATTGCAAAAGCCCGCGCTTTTCGATATAATATAGAAGATAATATAAAAAAGGACGGAATTTCAATGAAAACCTGTAAGCTCCTACTTCTTCTGCTCGCGCTGGCTCTGCTTTTCTGCGCCTGCGCCAACACAAACGAACCGCAAAGCACGACGGGCAGCGAAACGACCACCACCGAAAGCACCCCAAAATCTCCTCTTGGCGTTTGGTTTTCCGAGCATGATTGCTACGCCGTGGAGTTTCACACGGTCACGAGCGCAACGCTCTACAAGATCCAGGTCGGTTTCTTCCGTTACACCGAAAAGACCGAGGTCTCCTGCGACGATATTACCGCATCGGATCTTCAATTTACCACCGCCGACGGCAAAACGCTGAAGCTTCATTACGACAGCAATGCGGGAACACTGACCAACGCGGAAACGCAAAAAGCCTACGTAAAGCAGTCTGCCGCACCGCTCCTCTATCATTCCTTCCCCGCATATGACGACTTTGATTACGACACCCTGCTCACACTCGGGGATCTTGACGCCCTTACCTATCCCGAGGACGCAAGAAGCGCGGCGGCACGCGATATTTTCGAGGAGGTCTACGCCAATATCGCGAATATCCCCACACTGACCGACCGTCAGACCGCGCAAAGGGGCGATTACGTGAATATCGACTTCACGGGATACCTCAACGGTGAGAAGTTCAGTGGCGGCGAGGCGACCAATAAACGTGTCCTGCTTGTAAGCGACAGTGGCTACATTCCCGGCTTTGCCGAGGGGATCGTCGGTCACACGGTAGATGAGACCTTCTCGGTCGACGTCACCTTCCCCGAGGATTACGGCAGTGCCAATCTTGCGGGAAAATCCGTTACCTTTGAGATGAAGCTCAACTCTATCTACAAGCTGGACGTCTCCGATGAGCAGGTCAAGGTTGTGACCAAGGACGCATACACGACCTATGCTTCCTATCTTGCCGAGCTTGAAAAGACGTCGGCATCCAACATCCTTTGGAACACGGTGTTGGAGGCATCGACCTTCTCCGAGATCCCCGAGGAGGCATACCTCTATTTCTACCAATATTTCAGCGATCCCTACCGTGAATACGCAAAGCAATACGGTCTTGACTATGAAACCTTTCTGAGCATGATGGTTGGAATTACCGATGCGTATATTCTCGACCATGCCAAGAACTATACCAAGGGCTTCCTCCTGGCATACGCGATTGCAAAGCAAGAGGGGCTGACGGTAAGTGACGAGGAGCTGCAAGCCGAGGTTGACGAGGTCGTCACAGAGCTTCTCGCACAAGGGTATACCGCAGAGGAGATTTCCACCTATCTTGACAACGAGCAAAAGAGTGTGCTGAAGGCACAGCTGTTGCGTGACAAAGCTTCCGAATGGTTACTGAACGCCGCACAAAACCAATAATATAATAAAAATTGAAGCAGATTGCTACCAAACATAACAAGCTGCTTCATTTGTTTTTTACAAGAGAGCGATCTTTATGACACGGGGCGCGCAGGGGTCAACTCTCCAAAGCCCTCCTCATTGTCCTTGCCGGGCTCAAGAACTCCGCCGTTGTTTTCCTCGTTTTCGGTTACGGGATCGCCCTTTTCGTTGGTAACAACGTTGCCGTTCTCGTCGGTCTTCAAGGGAAGATCGTTATCGGGGGTACAGGAAGCGGCAATCAGCGCGAAGCACAACAGAAGCAGGATCGCCAAAATCACTTTTTTCATGGTTATAAGCTCCTTTTTTATTTGTTACTTTATTTTAACACAAGAGATATAGGTTTGTCAATAGCTATCGACAAAATGATGTGAAATCATTCTATCTGTTTGTAGACAAAAGCAATTCAAGCTGTCAAATTGCAAAAACTCTTTAGCCGCTTTTTCTTTGCAAGAAGGAGGCGCAAAGAAAAAGCTTGCAAAAAGAAACGCCGTAAAGGGGGATTTCGCCCCTTGCGAGGGGCGAGAAGGGCTACGCGCCCTTCACTGCGCGAGCTTTTGAAAAAGCTCGACCAAAACCTTCATCAAACTGACGAAACTCGTTAGTTTTGTCTGTGGTCTAATTCTATTTTCGTCATTTCGCGTTGTGCCATGACAAGACCGTAGTAGATCCCACGCTTTTCCATCAGCTCGTCGTGTGTTCCCATTTCGGCAACGCCGCCCTTATTCAACACCACGAGGCGCGTGGCGTTGCGAAGCGTGGAAAGTCGGTGTGCGATGGCGATCGTCGTCCGTCCTGCCGAAAGTGCCTGCAGGGCGTCCTGGATCAGCTTTTCGGTCTCGGTGTCAAGCGACGCGGTCGCCTCGTCAAGGATCAGAATTTTGGGATCATGCAACAGCGCGCGCGCGATCGAAATGCGTTGCCGCTCACCGCCCGAGAGCGTATGCCCCTTCTCACCAACGTAGGTGTTGTAGCCGTCGGGCAAACGAATGATAAACTCGTGCGCCCCCGCCGACTTTGCCGCGGCGATCACTTCCTCGTGCGTGGCATCGGGCTTGGCGTAGGTCAGGTTCTGCCAGACCGAGCCTGTGAACAGAAAGTTTTCCTGAAGCACCACGCCCATATTCGAGCGGAGCGTCTTCTGTGAAAGATCGCGGATATCGACGCCGTCGATGCGGATCGCGCCCTCGTCCACGTCGTACATACGCATAATGAGGTTGATCAGCGTCGATTTTCCGACGCCCGACCTTCCGACAAGACCGATAAACTCCCCCCGCTTGATATGCAGATCGACGTCACGCAACACCTCGTCGGTCTCCTCGTAGCCAAAGGAGACGTGGTCGACGTCGATGTTTCCCGTGATCTGCATCGGCTCGTTCTGCTCACCGTCGGTGATCTCTACGGTCTCGTCCAAGACCTCGTACACGCGCGTGAGCGAGGTCATCATCTGCATCAGCTGACGCGGAAAGGTCATCAGCGCACTAAGCGGCGCGAAGACCATGCTCGCATAGGATGAAAATTGCGTCATCTCGCCCGCCGTCATGCTACCCGCGAGCATTTTCGTGCCAACGTAATACAACAGCACGTATTCTCCGATGCCCATAAGGAACTGAAGCGTTGGCATCAGCACCGCCCACGCCTTTTCTTGCCTGAGCTGTGCGTCGCGCTCGCGCTCGGAGATCTCCACGTAGCGTTCTTCCTCACGCTTTTCCATGCCGTAGGACTTGACCACGCGAATGCCCGAAAAAATATCGTGCAGGATCGCGCCCGCTCTTGCGCGCAGCTCACGCCGACGGTGGAACATTCCGCGCATAAACCGCCAGAACAGACGGAACGCAAATGCCACGAAGGGCGCGGGAACGAGCACGAGAAGTGCCAGCCGCCAATCGTAAAACAACAACACCACGCTGACTGCCACGAGCAGAACACCCTGCTCCATGACCGAGGGCAGCTCGTTGATCAGAAATTGCTTGACCGTTCGCGTGTCTCCGTTGACACGGCTCATCAGCTCCCCCGACGTGTATCGCGAGATCTTGGAGATCGAAAGCATCTGGATCTTCTCAAACACGGTCCTTCGCAGTCTTACGATCAGATTGGTACCCGCGACCGTCATGAAATATCCGCGCACGACCGAGAGAAGTCTGCGGAACAGATTTGCCGCCAGCATGGAAAGCACCACGCCGACAAAGCCGACGAGAAAGATATTTCCGCTCTCGTTTCGGATATAGTCGTCCACGAGAATACGGTTGATGTAGGGGGTCAGCACGCCGACCGCAGAGGTTGCAAAAAAAAGCACCACGGTCACGGCAATGTATTTCCACTCGGGTCTTGCCATGCGCAAAAGGCGCATCAGCGATTTCTTTTTCGAGGTACAGCGCGAACAGGTCGATGAGCCGCGCGAATAAGGCTTCCCGCATTTTGGGCAGACTCGGTCTCGCCCCTTATGAAGCCGCGAAAAATCGAGATCACGGTAGCGCAGATAGTGGTTGGCGCGCTTGATAAACTGTCCCATGGCGGCTTGACTGCGTCCGTCACCGCGCGCGATCATGCGCGGCTCGCCACCGTTCTGCGGTCGGTAGGCGCAAAAATAGCAGCCTACGCCCGCGACGACGTAAAAGGACTCGATCTCCTCGATCGGCTCACATAGAGTCATCGTACCGTCAACGTATACGCGAAGCTCGTTTGTGAAAAGGACCGCGACCGTGCGTGCCTGCCCCGTCGGGCGCATCAGGTCGAGGTTGGCAGAGACCGCGCAGACGATATTTTCCTCAAGAAGGCTCGGATCGCAGGCTTGAAGCTCCTGCATGAGCCGTGGATGTATTCTTCCCACCGTCCGCCTCCTTTACAGATACATTTCGATCTTTTTGTAGCTTTTTTTGTCAAGTGCTTCCACGTCGGGGATCTCAAAGCGGTTGCCGTCTACGTCAAGAAGGATCACGCGCCGCTCGCCTGCGCGTATGATACTGCGGAAGGTATCGTGCAGCGTAAAGCGCACCTCGCCCTCCTCGGTCTTGACTCTCCAATAGGAAAAGCCGTAACGGTCCTTCATGCTCACGATGCTTTGAATGATCGGCGCATAGTAGCGGCGCTTCAACTCCTCGCAAAGGAGTGCTTTTTCGTCCTCGTCAAAAACGGCGACGTCGCGAATGATACCGATCTCACATTGATCCTCGTCCATGACCGAGATAAATTCCCAAAGCTTGTCAAACGGAAACTGACGGCACAGGAACGCGCGTTGCTCGGTCTCGCCGAGCTTGACGTAAAGAAATCCGTTTTTGCACGCAAATGACGCATTTTCGGGCGTGAGCCAGACCGTGACCGAGATCTCAGCCAGCGTGCGCTCCTTTTTTTGCGCGTGAGACTCCCCCGCTCCGCCGTGCTTGTCCGTAGGCATATGACGATGTTCCATTGTCGTATCTCCTTTGTTTGTTTTTTTGTCAGAAACTTCTTGAAAGAAGTTTCCGACACCTTCAAGAACTTTTACCGCATTTCACGGACACATAAAAGTGTTCCTGCTCTGCCCCGTTTCTTTATTTAGGGTATATATGGGAATGTTTGCGAACAGACGGAAAGGTACTGCCGCAAGTTTTCAGGGACCACCGAGACCCTGAAAACTCCACAAATGTTGTTTTACCATAATTAAGGCAACACCGCACGTTGATGTACAAAATATTAGATTCATTCCAGAATCCCCGCGCTTTTGAGTGCTTCCTCCTGCAGGGTGTAGAGCTTTTTGTAAACGCCGTCTTCCCTTTTGAGAAGCTCGCGGTGGGTTCCGCGCTCGGCAACACGTCCGCGCTCGATCACGATCAGCTCGTCGGCATCACGCAAGGTAGAAAGACGGTGCGCGATCATAATGGTGGTCTTTCCCTTGACCAGCTCCGAAAGAGCCTCCTGAATCTTGCGCTCGGTTGCCGTATCCACTGCCGCGGTGGCTTCGTCAAGGATCAGAATACGCGGATTTTTCAGAATGGCGCGCGCGATCGACACACGCTGTCGCTCACCGCCCGAAAGATCCTGATATCCAAAGCCGATCCGCGTATGATACGCGTCGGGAAGCTTCATAATAAAATCATGCGCACCCGCGCACTTTGCCGCCTCCACGACCTCCTCAAAGCTTGCGTCGGGGCGTGCGTAGCGGATATTGTCGAGGATCGTCCCCATAAAAAGATAGGTCTCCTGCGAGACGATCGCCACGTTTTGATAGATCGAGGAAAGCGCAAGATCCTTTACGGGATAGCCGCCGATGCGGATCTCGCCCTCGTCGGCGTCGTACATGCGCATCAAGAGGTTTGCAAGCGTGCTTTTTCCCGCACCCGTATGCCCCACAATGCCCAAAATATGACCGTCGGGCAGGTCAAAGCTGACGTTGTCAATGATCTTCTTCCCCTTCTGATAGGAAAAGGAGACCCCTTCAAACGTGACGCTTCCGCCCAGATTTTCGGGACGTATCGCATCGACCTTCTCGCTGACGTCGGGTTGCGCGTCCATGATCTCAAAGAGACGCTGCATGGAGTTGGTACAGTCGGCGGTCGAGTCCACAAAGGTGGTGAGGAACTCAAGCGGCGAGAAGATCATATTCATGTAAGCGATGAAGGTGAGCAGCATGCCGTAGGTCAGCCCGTGGTAATCGGTCATGACCATATAGCCGCCCACGCCCCACGCGATGATATTTCCGAGATACAGCACGGCGTTTGCCACGGGACGCGCGTAGTTGGAAAAGAGTGAGAGACTGCGCTCGTTGTTGGCAAGCCGCTGACTGCGACCGTGGAAGCGACGAACCTCTGCCGTCTCGCCAGAGAACGCCTTGACCACGCGGACACCCGAGATGACGTCCGCCAAAAAGCCGTTGAGACTGCGCGAGCTTGAATACCGCCGCGCGTGAAGCTTTTTTTGGTTGCGGAAGAGCCAACGCATGAGCAGCATGAAAAACGGCACGGTGATCAGCGTCAAAAGAGCCAAAAGCGGCTCGATGAGAAATAGCAGCACGGTCAGAACGATCACCTGCACGAGACTGATAATGAGATACGGCACGCGGTCGCAGGAAAACATGTAGATCACGTGCGAGTCCTCGTTGATCTGCGTCATCAGTCCACCCGTCTGCCGTCCCGTAAAGAAGCCGAGCGAGAGACGCTCGATCGCGCCAAATATCGTCTTTTTCAGGTCGAAGACCATTTTTGCCGCGA
>JAZRIE010000207.1:0-2222 GCA_045645105.1 Eubacteriales bacterium
CCGCTTGGCCTCCGACTTAAAAATTATTACATAGCCATTTTGTTCACTTGTAAATCCATAATAAATATCTGGCGTTCTGATCCCTTCGGAAAGTGAAATGTCTGTTTTGTATTCCACTCCATCCTGAAATGTAGTAATATAGAAAAGGTTAGAGCCGTAACCATTGTGTTCTACTATTATTTTTAATTCATCCTTTGCCATAAGCTGTTGAATATGATTACTGCTTTCCGTTGTTACATAGCATCCAACAAGTTGTTGATATTCACTCAACATCATTTCGTTACCCTTTTGGGCTTGATTGTTTTCTGTGTTTAAAAATGGTTCCTCATTTCTATTGCTTTCGCTTTGACTTCCATCACTATATAAGTTATCTGTGTTGTTAGATTTATTTATTGATAATTCAGTTGCTTCTTTTTGGCTATCATTAGATATATAATTACACGCACTTATATTTGCAACCAACAAGGCAGATAAAAGCATTGTCAATATTCTTTTTTTCAATTTTAACATCCTCCGTTTTATTTGTATTTGGGTAATTTTATTATACATTAGATTGTAAATTCTGTCAACATAAAATTAACAAAAATGAGAAAAACAAACGCCAAAAAACCACAAGTAAAAAGCAAGGGCAAAGGAGCTCGCGCAGAACACGACTGACGACGAAAAATTCCCCTTTATCCTGCAGTACGACGCCAATCAAAAAGACCGTAGATTTATGAATTAAAAGAGGGATATTTAGTCAAAACCCTTTACAATTCCTAAATATTATGATAAAATATAGGCAACTTAAAGCGGAAGCAGGTGAAAGACGATGAAATTGATCAATCTTTTAAGGCGGGAAACACTTTCCTTGTCGTTTGAGGTCTTTCCGCCCAAAACAGACACGGCGTTTGCAAGTGTGAGGGACGCCGTCGAGCAGATCGCCGAGCTGCACCCCTCCTTTATGAGCGTCACTTACGGCGCGGGGGGCGGGACAAGTCGGTATACCTTGGATATTGCCCAAAACATCAAACGACTGCACGGTGTTCCCACACTCGCGCACCTGACCTGCGTTTCGTCTACAAAGAAGACCGTACACCAACAGATCGAAGCCATCAAGGAGGCGGGGATCGAAAACGTTATGGCTCTGCGCGGAGACATTCCGCAGGAGCGTATGGGAGAGGATCCGAGCGGTTGGGATTATCGCCACGCGGTCGATCTCATTCGCGAGCTGAAGGAAAGCTACGCCGACCTTTGCATCGGCGGTGCGTGCTATCCCGAGGTGCATCCCGAAAGCCTCAATCAAAAGGACGACATCAAATACCTAAAGGAAAAGATCGACGCGGGATGCGAGTTTTTGACCACGCAAATGTTTTTTGATAACAACCTACTCTATAATTTTTTGTACAAAATCCGCGAGGCGGGGATCACTGTACCCGTGATCGCGGGCATCATGCCGATCACCAACGCAAAGCAAGTCGAGCGTGCCGTCAAGCTTTCGGGCTCGTTCATGCCGCAACGCTTCAATTCTCTGGTGGATAAATTCGGCTCCGACCCTGCCGCCATGAAGCAGGCGGGGGTCGCTTATGCTACCGATCAGATCATCGATCTGTTTGCCAATGGCGTCACCAACGTACACGTGTATTCCATGAACAAGCCCGACGTTGCACAGAGGATTCAAGGCAACCTCTCGGATATTTTGGGCAAATGAGCGAGCACGTGAGGACTTGTGCGCCGTCCCTGCCGCCGATCAACGAGCGAGAGGCTTTGTGCTATATGGGCGCACGAGATGCCACCGACGAGGTCAAGGCGCTTCTTTCGGAATGTATCGTGGAAGCAAAGGACGTCTTTACCCCTCGTGCCTGCTATCGTGTGTTTGATCTTGATCGCGACGGTACGGTGTTGGATCTCGGCTTTGCAAAGACCGACAGCACGTCGCTTTCCAAGGCTTTGCGCGGTTGCGATCGCGTCATCCTGTTCGCCGCGACCGTGGGAATTGGGATCGACCGACTGGTCAACCGTTACACACGCATATCCCCGTCGCGTGCAGTCGCCTTTGGTGCGATCGGTGCCGAGCGAATCGAGGCGTTGTGTGATGCCCTCTGTCAACAGCTGGCGAGGGACTTGGGTGCGCGGGGATATGGATTGCGTCCGCGCTTCAGCGCGGGCTACGGAGACCTGCCGCTTTCCCTGCAACGCGATATTTTTGATGCGCTGGAATGTTCAAAAAGCATCGGTCTGAC
>JAZRIE010000208.1:0-5675 GCA_045645105.1 Eubacteriales bacterium
ATCGGTGTAGATCTGCAACGAACGGCTGACGTACATACCGTCCAGATAGCTCTGCTTAAAGCGGCTGTAGATATCGTACATACCCGAGCTGTCTACCTTGAAGCGGTATTCTGCCCACTCTCCCGCGGTCGACCACTTCTCGGTACCGATCGTGTTCAGCATCACGCGAGTGGTGTCGGCAGGAGAGGTCAATGCAGAAGCACGGTCCTCAACGGGGTACACAACGTTGGTAGACGTGTGTGCAGTATTTTCCGCCTCCAGCTTGATCGTGCTGGTTCCCTGCGGAAGACTTCCTATATTATTCTTGATCGACTCGAGGTATGCCGCATAAGTCAACGGCTCGGTGTAGGGAGCCAAAACGATCGAAGCAAGTGCCATGCTCTCGTTGACACCCTCAAGAGAGAGCTCTACAGCTCCGTCGGCATCCGGCTCGATCACAAAACCAAAATCGTTTGCAAAGAAGCCGTCGCTGTCACGGAAGGAGTAGGTCGTCCATTCAGGAGTCTGCACCATAGTAGGACGCAGCTCGTTATTGTCTGCGTCGGTAATGAAGAAACGCAAACCGTATTTATCCAAAAACTCATAAATGCCTTGGGTGATCACGTCGGGACGAGACACGGTAACACTACCGTCCTCATTCTCGATGCAGGTCAGTCCCAGCGCAGTTCCTTCGCTGATCACAGTAGCTGCCGTAGCGCTCTTTTTATCAGGCGTGAAGGTTGCCGTCAGAGGCGATACCGCATCCGGCTTAAAGGACGACCAGATCTTAGCCAGCGTCAGCGCGCGCGCCTCAGAGAAGGGAGCCTCACCGTTGATGTAGAACTCGCGCTCCACAGGAGCCGACTTACCAACGATAGGGTAGTACACCAGCTGAAGGCTGTAGATCGCGCTCTGGGTAATGCCCTTCCCATTCAGGTCGAGCTTCCATGTAACCGATCCGCCACCCGGCGTGTAGATCGCCTTTTTGCCGTCGAACTCGCCAACGTAGACGAGCTCTTCCTTCTTAAAACCTGCCTCGACCGCAGCCTCAACGGTTTCATAAACAGTGGGGGCATCCCCCTCCGTTTTCGAAGGAACCGTCATCGTCCATTTGCCGTCCTTGATCTCTACAACGTTTCCGCTTTCATCCACGAAGACGAGATCGTCAAAGGCATCGAACGTAACGGGCTCGAATGTTCCGGGCTCACGGAAATAAGCCGCATACTTTTCCATATACTCTTGATACGAAATCGTATTCAGCTCCTCCATGTAGTCCTTGATCGATGTGTCCGTGATACCGAAATCATCGCTGCCGGCACTGGCAGTAATGGCAACGGTACTCACAAGAAACAGCACTGCCATAATCAGGCACACGATTCTTGTGAACTTCAATTTGCTCATTTGCGTTTCCTCCTGCAAACTAAATCCGAGGGAGACCCGCCGCGTTTTTACAACAAGGCATAGTACCCCCCTATTTTGATAGTATAATAATACCACAAAACCTTCAAATTGTCAAGCAAAACCATTCTCAAAAGCATCATGTTTTTTTCGCAAAAAAGCGGTCAAATTCATGCGTTATACAAATAGAAGTTTCAAAAAATTCACAATCTCATTTGTTCAAAGTTTGTTAAAAACTATCTCGTTTTCCTGCAGGTAATTTTTATTTACTGTTATTTTGCTATTATCGGGCTGTTTTTCTTTATTTTTGTGCATTTTTTCACTTATATTTTTTTCTTTTTAGCCCAAATAGCAAACAGGTAAATATTTTTTACCGTAAAAAGACTTGCTTTGACAGCCCGCAACAAATCATTTCCCTTTCTTTCGTTGTGCAAGTTGAACAATTTTGAGGCTTATTTTTCTACACTATCACAAAATGCACAAAAATGATATTTTTTCTTCTTTTTTACTGTATTTTCCATATTTTGCATTTTATTTCCATAAAACAAAAAATTTTTCAAGAGAATTGAAGGTTTCCACCGCAGGGACAAAGTCTCCGACGGTCAAAGCAGGGGCGAGACACCCTTCCGCTTTGGAAGTGCGTCCCACCCCTGCTTCTTACTTGTTTTTACTTCAGGATTTTATTTCAAGAAGCCGTTGATGATCTGCTCCTCGGCCTCCTGCTCGGTCAGCCCCAACGTCATCAGCTTGATCAGCTGCTCGCCCGCGATCTTTCCGATTGCCGCTTCGTGGATCAGTGCGGCGTCGACGTGATTCGCCTCAATTTGAGGAAGTGCCGTGACCTGCGCATCGCCCATAATGATCGCGTCACACTCGGTATGACCCGAGCATCGGTTATTTCCGCGGATACAGGACAAGAATGTCTGACGACTCTTATCCTTTGCAACCGATCGTGAGACCACGTGTGCGCCGCAGCCCTCTCCGTCGAGATCCACGACGAAATCAGTCTTTGCAAATTGCTCACCGTGTGTCATGATCTTCTCGCGCACGATCAACGTCGCCCCCGCGGCAAGCTTTGCCTCGGTCTTTCGGATCGTGGAGTCCACCCCCTTGATCTGCGCGGTCTCCATCTCCATGTAGCTGTTTTCCTCCATGACAACGACCGACGTCGGATTCATCAGGTTCTTTCCGTTTCCGTCGCCCTCGCCGTAGTGCTTCTCGATATATTTGACCTTCGCGTTTTTGCCAACGAAGAAGGAGTGGATACCGCTATGCTCGCTGGCTTCGCTGCCGCCGTTGTGAATTCCGCAGCCTGCGACGATGGTCACGTCGCAATCCTCGCCGATGTGAAAATCGTTGTAGACCAATTCCTTGAGTCCGCTTTGAGAGAGAATCACGGGAATATGCAGGCTTTCGTTCTTCGTCCCCGCCTTGACGTAAATATCGATACCCGGCTGGTCCTCCTTCTTTACTATGCTGATGTTTTCGGAATCATTTTTGCCATACAGATTACCGTTGATGCGCAGTGAATACGCACCCTGAGGCACCTCGTGGAGCCCCGCAACCTGTTCAAGAAGTGTTTTTTGAATCTGATCCATTATTTTGTCACCTCCGTAGTATAGCGACATCCCGCCTGCACGTCCAAAAGATCGGGCAAAATATCGTTTTTCGGTCCGTATGCGGCAACCTTACCGCCCGAGATGACGACGATCTTATCGGCAATATCGAGTATACGCTCCTGATGCGAAATGATCAGGATCGTACCGCGTGTGCGCTCGTACATACTGCGAAATACCTGAATGAGATTGTTAAAGCTCCAGAGGTCAATGCCTGCCTCCGGCTCGTCAAAGACCGACAGCTTCGTGCCGCGTGCGTTGATCATCGCGATCTCAATACGCTTCAGCTCGCCGCCCGAAAGGGATCCGTCCACCTCGCGGTTGACGTAGTCCTTGGCGCAAAGTCCCACCTCGGAAAGGTAGGCACACGCCTCGGAAACCGTAGTCTTCTTCCCTGCCGCCAGAGAGATCAGGTCCCAGACCTTAATTCCCTTAAATCGCACGGGCTGTTGAAATGCAAAGCTGATCCCACGTTTTGCGCGGTCGGTAATGGAAAGCTCGGTGATGTCCTCACCGTCAAATAAAATTCGTCCCGACGTCGGTGTGTAGATCCCCGCGATCAGCTTTGCCATGGTGGATTTACCGCTTCCGTTCGGTCCCGTGATCGCCACGAAGCGATCGTCTATTTGTATGCTGACGTCCGAGAGGATCGTTTTCCCCTCTGCCGTTACATATGATACGTTTTGAAATTCTATCATTCTTTAAGTCCTTTTCTTAAAACATTAGATAATACTTTAGATAAGTATTATCTTAAAATATTTTATCCTCTTTTACGACAAATTGCAAGAACTTCCGTATAATTTATGATGTTAACTTTTTGTGAATGCAGAGACCGATCCCCTTTTTTTGTGGTATAATGAGATATCTTTTTTGGGAAGGAACAAATCATGCCACGAAACTATCCAATCCTCACCATTACACAAAAGGGAGAAAAAATGCTGCGCGGCGGACACGTTTGGGTTTACGCCGACGAGGTGACCCACATGACCAACTCCCCCGAGAACGGCGGACTTGTTGACGTGCGATCCGAAAAGGGACGCTATCTGGGCACCGGCTTTTACAACGCGCACTCCAAGATCCGCGTGCGCATCGTCTCCAAAAACGCCAATGACAAATTTGACGACGCCTTCTGGGAACGCAAGCTTCGTTGGGCGCTCGAATACCGCCATACTGTCATGGGTGCCGAGGACTTCTCGGCTTGCCGCCTGGTCTTCGGAGAAGCAGACGCCTTTCCCGGACTTACGGTCGATCGGTTCGGGGAGATTCTCGTCACGCAGGTCCTGTCGCTCGGTATTGAGCGTATCAAAAGTACGCTCTATTCGATTCTCGTGCGTCTATTGCGAGAGGAATTCGGGCAGACCGTCACCGCCCTTTACGAGCGCAACGACGTTGCCATTCGCGCGTTGGAGGGCATGGAGCAATATACAGCCTTTTGGCAAGGGGAGGGGCTTTCGACCAACTTTGACGGCAAAACAGAAATCGTTGAAAACGGAATCACCTACGAGGTAGACTACATCAACGGACAAAAGACGGGCTTTTTCCTCGACCAGAAATACAACCGCGCCGCGATCCAAAGGATTGCGAAGGGGCGTCGCGTATTGGATTGCTTTACACACACGGGCTCGTTTGGACTAAACGCCGCCGCAGGCGGCGCCAAGCACGTAACGTCGGTCGATATTTCTGCCGACGCGATAAGGTTAGCCGAGGTTAACGCAAAACACAACCACCTGGACGATCGCATGGATTTCGTTTGTGCCGACGTCTTTGACCTGCTCACAGAAATGGCGGAAAAGGGCAAATGTGACTACGATTTTATCATTCTCGGTCCCCCTGCCTTTACCAAAAGCCGTGATACACTGAAGAACGCGATCAAGGGATACAAGGAGATCAATCTCAAGGCAATGAAGCTGTTACCGCGCGGCGGTTATCTTGCCACCTGCTCCTGCTCGCACTTTATGACCGAGACCTATTTTAAGCAGATGATCCACAACGCCGCCGAGGACGCGGGCGTTGGACTGCGTCAGATCGAGGCGCGTCAGCAATCCCCCGACCACCCCATTCTTTGGAACGTTCCCGAGACCGATTACCTAAAATTCTTTATTTTCCAAATTATATAATTTATAATAAGAATTAGTTTTATTCTAAAATTATATGAAAAGACACCCCTATGCAAGCGAGCATAGGGGCGTTTTTGCGTTTTATAAGAGTTGGTTAATTCTTTCATTGAAAGAACGGTTTCGTCAATCAGTTATTGCGACGATTTTATTGATCAAAGCGATGGCTGCTATACATACAATTTTTATACCGCTTACAAAAGTCGTTCTTAGGCCAAAAGAGGTCCAACCCAATTGGGTTGGACTTCTTTTGGTGCAAGGGCTACTATAAACAAAGATATTTTTGCCGTTTTGCTTACGGGATTTAAGCTTTACGACAGCTGTTGCTTGATTTCGCCATACGATACGGATTTTTCATAAAATTCTATTGACTGCGAGAAATCGAAAGAAGAATTAATGGCATAATTATAATCGTTTTCACTTACGGATTCCCCGTTGATGAAGTATTCACGAATGATGTTCACAGAAAAATCCCCGTTTCCGGTATCCTCGTAACGCTCGGTGTAAACTGCATTGAGTGTTTGGGTAAAACCGCTATTATCAAGCACATATACGTAGTCATAATACC
>JAZRIE010000209.1:0-4874 GCA_045645105.1 Eubacteriales bacterium
AAAACACCCCTTTGGAAAATCGCTTGCGCGAAGCTCCAAAGGGGATTTTTGTTTTACTGTATAGCCTCTACGGCATCTTTTAAGAAATAATCGTACAACCAAGCATATGTTTCCGGACACAGCTCGGGGGTAACGTAAAATCTTTCGCTTCCCTCAATGATATAATCGTCGGAATCGTATTTTACATAAAAGCCGATTGAGTCGGGAGACGCTTTCATTGTCTCAATCAATATCCGAAGACGATACTGATCTTTGTAATCCAACATATGGTATTCACGGTAGAATATCTCATACAACTCCGAGACAGCCTTTTCATCCTCTACCACCGGTATACTCCTTAGCAAAGGTGTTTTAGGATTGCTTTTATGATATTGTGTTTCAAAATCCGATCCCGCATAAGAGATCTTCGTCACATCCTCGGGATTCGGTATCACCAGCAATTGCTCCCTATATTCGGGAATGTTCAAAAACCAAGACCGCAGATCCTCATTGTCCGCCCAAATTCTTCTCGTAATAACCATACCATTCTTTAAGCGTATATTCACTTGTGCGCGATAGAAAGGATCTGTCTTTCGTAAATCCAGCTGTGTTTTTTTCAGTGATTCCGCAACGTATCGGATCACGTTTTCATCGCTTGTTTCCATTGGAAAGAAGGAATCCGTGTCAGCTTTTGCACTTTCCGAAAAGAAGCCGGCAGACTCTTCACGCCAAACAGCACGATCCTCGTAGGAATACGGATATATAAACTCCACTGCTTGAATATCCTCTGGCTCGATCTTCCAATGCAGGACTCCAAAGCTAATGAACTGATAAATTCCCAAAAACACCAAACAACACACCAAGAGCACACCCAAATACGGTGTCGCTTTCCATAACCGCTTGATCTGCTTGGTGGTGATCAACTCGTACAGGTAATAGATCAGTAAGGAAACGACCACCATAATACATGCGATCATGCGATCGTTGCCCACCCATGCCACAGCGGCGATCAATACAAACGGAAGCGAAAAGATGATCCGAAACACGTGCTGCATCCTGTTGCTTGGAGCAGAATTCCCCGCCGTCTCACTCTTGCGTCGCCGATAACAAAAGCCTGCGCCAACCAAGATCAGAACCGACATCACCGCAGTATAAACATACACGGGCGTATTGTAAAAATCCGCACCGATATCCAAGCCAAACCGGACATAATCAAGAACGGAAAGCGGTAAAAACCATTCCGACATCAAAAATCCGCCCATAAAGGACTCCGGTACAAGCAATGCGGTTTGTACGCCCGCTTCTATCATCATGGCAAGCAAATAGCACACGATTCTCGGCAAAGCGGCAAACACCAAAAAATTAAGCAGTGTGGTTGCGATATTTCCGCAAAGCGACATGGCAAGCAGCATGATCGCGCAAAGCAACGTCGCCGCCAAGCCCGAGGCAATTGCCCACCGCGCAAGCGTGCCTACCGAGAAGATCACATACGGATTGACCGCCCATAAGATCCCCGACACGAGCGCGCACAACACCGTAATTCCCCATACCCACGTCAGCACCGCCGCCGTATAGGTAGTATAAACACAGGTACGCGTATAAGGGATCGCGTGGTAAAAATCCGACTCCTTACGCTTAAACAGAAAGGAGAACATGACCAAAACAAAAATCGGCATGAGCCACGGCAAAAAAGCGAGAGGGATGCAGTATCCGTTCACCTGCAAAGTTCTTATACTGGGTTCCCAGCCGTAATGATATTCTGCTGTAAGGTCATTGACCAAATTAACGGCAGGGATCAGAGCCGAAACGGTCATCGATAAAAACGCCACACCAAAGCCAAGTACGCGGAGACGCTTCATGCCCTCCCACCAAAGCCGTGGGTTAAAGAAACCGGTTTTGAATTTCATATTCCGTCGCCTCCTCTCTCTCCGAAGCGATAGCCCAACGCCTCGGTCTCGTAGATAAAGATCTCCTCCAGATTCAAGGGCAAAAAGTCACAGATCAAAGGCTTCATTGCAAGCAGTCTCGCCTCGATCAGCTCGCGCTCGCCGCGCAAGATCAGCGTGCATACGCTACCCTGCTGATCGTAGGAAAGGTAGTTCATATCTGCAAAGCGCTCCTTTCCAAACGGCTCGGAAAAGGCAAGCTGTACCTTGCACATCGCCGTTCTCAAATTTTGCAGCTCGGACGCAAACACGATCCCACCCTGATGCAAGAGTGCCAATTGGTCGCAGGTATCCTCCAGTTCCCGCAGAGAGTGCGACGTGATGATCGTGGTCGTTCCGCGCTCCAAGATATCGTTGTAGATCACCTCCTTGACCAGCTTGCGCATGACAGGATCAAGCCCGTCAAAGGTCTCGTCAAAAAGCAGATAGTCGGGCATGGTGGAAAGCCCCAGCACCGTTGCCGCCTGCCGACGCATGCCCTTGGAAAATCCGCCCATGGAGATGCGGTCGTTCAATCCAAAGGTCTTTACCAAGTTCTTGTAACGATCCCACGAAAAATGCGGGTAGAGCGAACGGTAAAGCTGGGCCATCTTATATAACGTGGATTGCGGCAGAAAATACAGGTCATCGGGAATATATACCACCTTCGCCTTTGCCTCGGGGTTTTCCCATATCGGTTCGCCGTCCACCGTAAGACTTCCCCCATCGGCGCGGTAAACGCCTGCGATCAGCCGCATCAGCGTGGATTTTCCCGCTCCGTTTGCTCCGATCAGACCGTAAATACAGCCGCTCGGGATCGTACAGGTCAATTCATTCAAAGCCACAAACGGCTGTTTCATATTCGCCGTTTGAAAAATTTTGGTCACCTTTTCAGCTTGAATCATGCTTCTCCCTCCCCTTCTCGTTTGAATCCGCGTTTGACCGCGTCCATAATTTCGTCTTCCCCAAGTCCCGCCATGAATAGCTCGGCACTCAACGCGTGAAGTGCTGCCAACCGCTCCCGCGCTCGCTCACGGATCTTATCGCGCGCGGCAGGCGTAACAAAACACCCGTTCCCCGGAGCGGAACAAATGACACCGCGCCGCATCAGCTCGGCGTAGCTCTTTTGAATGGTGTTGGGATTGATCCCAAGACTTGCGGAAAGCTCCCGCACCGACGGCACTTGACCGCCCACGGGGTAAAACCCTATCAGAATGTTACGCTCGACGCCGTCGATGATCTGCTCGTACACGGGCTTTCCCGAAAATTTATCGATCGGTAACATAATACTCCCTTCCGTCTTTTTTAGTGTACTATGCGATATAGTACACTTACATTTTAGCATAGTCGATTGCATTTGTCAAGTCCTATTTTCATAATTTTGAAAATTTTGAATAATCGCAAAACAACAACGGCAAAATAGTAGGGAAAAAACAAAAAAGGAAGTTCGACCATGAAACAGTTTACCTATCGCATAGAAGACCCCAACGGCATGCACGCGCGTCCTGCGGGCATGCTTGCCACCTTCGCAAAGAAGTTTCAGTCCGACGTTCGCGTCCGTGTCGGTGAAAAGGAAGCCGACGGCAAACGCTTGCTTTCCCTGATGAGTCTCGGTGCCGTCCACGGAAGTGAGCTGACCTTTACGGTCACGGGCGAGGACGAGGAAAGAGCCGCGCGTGAATTGGAAGAGTTCTGCCGTCAGCAAAACACCTCCGACCAAAAGAAATAAAAAGGATCAAAACACATGAGTTATGAAAAAAAGAAGGGCAGGCAGATCCACGGCGTAGGCATCACGAACGGACGCACCTCCGGCAGGCTAAAGTTTCTTGAACGACGCCCCCCTCCCTCCGCCCCCGCCCCCAAAAAAGAAGTCCATGATCCAAAAGGCGAATGGGAACGCCTGCGTCTGGCACTGAAAAAGACCGCCGACCGCATCTCCGCGCTTTACGAACGCGCCTTACAAACCATCGGTGAGAGTGAAGCGCAGATCTTTGAGATCCACGGCATGCTGCTTGAGGACGAGGACTTTCTCGACGCACTCCGCGAGGAGACCGAAAAAGGCTCTTGCGCCGAAGAGTCTCTTGACCGCGCCACACAAAGGATCTCGTCTATGCTCGAAGGTCTTGGTGATCCCTATCTATCGGCACGTGCCACCGACATGCGCGACGTTGCGGGGCAGGTCCGACAAAGTCTGTCTGCGGAAGATACAAACGATAGCCACGCCGAGGAAGAGCCCTTTATTCTGGTCGCCGACGATCTGACACCGTCCGAGACCGTCATGCTCGAAAAATCGCTGATCCTCGGCTTCGTGACCTTTCGCGGCACGCCCAATTCGCACACGGCGATCCTTGCGCGTGCCATGGGAATTCCTGCATTGGTCTCGGTCGGAGAGCTCGATCCCATCTTGAACGGTACGTTTGCACTGTTGGACGCCGCCGACGGAATGCTGACGCTTGACCCGAGCGAGGAACAAAAAAACGTATTTTTTGAAAAGCAACGGCGCGACGACCGCATCGCGCAGGAGCACGACCGCTACCTGCGAGACCTGATGAACAAGCCTGCCGTCACACGAAGCGGTCACCGTATGCTGATCTACGCCAACATCGGTGACGGAAACGAGCTTGGGGCAGCACTCTCCAACGGTGCTGACGGTATAGGGCTTTTGCGCAGTGAATTTCTCTATCTCGGTAGCGACGGCTACCCCACCGAGGAAATTCTCTTTCGCGCCTACTCCGACATTGCCGTTCGCATGGAGGGCAAACGCGCGGTCATTCGCACGCTTGATATCGGCGCGGACAAAAAGATCCCTTATTTCGGTCTTCCCGAGGAAGAAAACCCCGCGCTCGGCTTTCGTGCCATTCGCATCTGTCTTGCCCGTGAGGATCTTTTCAAAACCCAGCTTCGTGCCATTCTGCGCGCCTCGGCTTACGGCAGGCTCGCCATCATGCTTCCCATGATCGTCTCGGTGGA
>JAZRIE010000210.1:0-3321 GCA_045645105.1 Eubacteriales bacterium
GAGCAGAATGGCAAATACGAGCAGCGCAAATTTTAAATTATAGAAAAAAGAGAACAGACGCAAAGGATTTTTTCCTTCACGTCTGTTCTTTTTATATGGCATTTCTAAATGTGTTATTTTCCGGCAACACTCATACCGCGCACGAGCACGTCGGGAGAGCCAAACACGGTAAACCCACCGGGGATCCCCCACTTGACCTCGTTTCCAAGGCGGTCGATCTGCTTGAGCAGATCAAAGAAGTTGCCCGCGACCGTAAAGGATTTGATCGGCTCGGCGCGCTTGCCGTCGCGGATCATAAAGCCTGCGCTCTCGATCGAGAAATCACCCGTCACCGCCTTTGCGCCTGCATGAAATCCCTTGCATGAGGTGATATAGATACCGTTTCCGACTGCGGCAAAGAGGTCGTCCTGCGTGTCACCGCCTGCCGCGATCCCAAAGTTGTAGGGCGCGATCGACACGGGCGACGCATAAGAGCCTTTTTGTCCGTTGCCCGTCGACTCCACGCCTGCTTTTTTGGCGGTGGTCAGGTCGTAGAGCAGTGTTTTCAGAACACCGTTTTCGATCACGTTGCGCTTCATGGTGGCAACACCTTCGCCGTCAAACGGCGTTTGCATGGGACTTTCGGGGCGCATAGGATCGTCGGTGAGCGTCACGCAGGATGCTGCCACGACTTCACCCTCCTTGCCCGCAAGCAGAGAAAGACCGTGCTGAGCCTGCTTTGCGGAGAAGACGGGGGAGAATGCCGAGAGAAAGCTGCGGAACTGTTTGCCGTCAAAGACGACGTCGTATTTTCCCGAATCCACAAGCGACGCGCCAAGCTTATCAAGCGCGGCGCATACCGCCTTTTTGGGAAGCTCGGAAAGCTCCTCAAGGCTTGACCCTTGCGCAAATTCAAAGCTTTCCTGCGCCTCGTTGCCGTCACGAATGACGGGAGCAACGTAAGCACCGCTAAGACCTACACGGTTGGTCAGATTGAGCCCGTTTGAGTTGTAGAGTGTGATCTCGGTGGCGTTGGAAAGCACGACCGACTGCGTGCCGTCACCCACCTTGTCGCTCTCTGCGTAGGTTGCTCTTTGCAGAGAGCGTGCCGTGTCACGCACCGTGGCGGCGTCGGTCAGCTTGACTTCCTTGGAGTCAAGCTTGGCGTATGTGGGAGAGCCGCCAAAGATAAAGACCTCGTCGTCACTATCAATACAACGTGCGTTAGCAATTGCCGTAGACACAAGGCTTTCCATCGCGTCGGCGGTCATCAGCTCGCCCGAGGCGTAGCCCATTTTGCCGTCCACAATGCAACGGAAGCAAACACCGCCCCCAACGCTGGAGGCAAACGAGCTGATCTCGTCCTTCAGCGTCTCGGCACTAATGCTTTCTTCCATTTGATAATAGATCTCGTATTGCGAAAGCCCCGCGCGCTCTGCGGCAGCGATCAGGACCTGCTTCATTTCTTCAAATTGCATCTCAGCGACCTCCTACGGTAATGGTGGAAACGCGGATAAGCGGCTGACCCACGTCTGTGGGGACGCTTCCGCTTGCAGAGCCGCACATGCCCTGCGCGCGCGCAAGGTTTTGACCGACCATGTCAATGTTTTGCAGGATCTCGGAGCCTGTGCCGATCAGCGACGCACCGCGCACGGGCTCGCAGATCTTGCCGTTCCTGACGAGATACCCTTCGGTCACGGCAAAGTTAAAGTCACCCGTGAGCGGATTGACCGATCCACCGCCCATCTTGCGCCAGTAGAGTCCGTTTTCCACCGACGCGATAATGTCCTCGTTCTTGTCGGGGCCGTTGTCGATATAGGTATTGTTCATGCGCGAGGTCGCCTCATAGGTGTAGCTTTGGCGACGACCGCTTCCCGTCATTGCCATGCCCATACGGCGAGAACCGAGACGGTCAATCAGATAATTTTTCAAGATTCCATTTTCGATCAGGACGTTTCTTTGCGTGGGAGTGCCCTCGTCATCGATGTTTACCGAGCCCCACGCGCCGGGGATCGTGCCGTCGTCGATCGCCGTGACCTTGGGATTGGCGATCTGCTGACCGAGCTTGCCCGCCATCTGAGACGCGCCGATTGCAACGGATGTGGCTTCAAGCGAGTGACCGCACGCCTCGTGGAAGATCACGCCGCCAAAGCCGTTTTCAATGGCGACCATCATCTTGCCTGCGGGGCAGTAGTCGGCGCGCAGATTGACCATCGCCTGACGAGCCGCTTCAACGCCCACGCTCTTGGGATCGACGAGATCGAAAAATTCGAGTCCCATGCCCGCGCCCGGAGCATCCGAGCCCGATTGATTCACGCCTGCCGCGCTTGCAACCGCAGAGACGGCGATACGCGTGCGGACGTGACGGTCGGTGGTATAAAGACCGTCGGTGTTTGCCACGAGAATGGTGTGGTCAACGCCCGAAAGTGTTCCCGTAACCTGAGAGATGGCGTCGTCGTACTCCTTTGCCGCAAAGCAGCCGGCGCGCAAAAGGTCGGCGCGCACACGCGCGTCTACGCTCGACGGAATGATCTTGGCTGGGTGGATGTTGGGGAAGAGGCGCTCGGTCAAGTTGACCGAGACGTCGGCGCGAAGCTCACCCATCGCGGCGGCAACGGCGCGTGCGCACTTCATCAGCCCCTCGCGCGAGGTATCGGACGTCGACGCAAAGACCGTGCGTGTTCCAAGAAACGCGCGGATTCCAACGCCCGAGATCAAATTGTCGGTGACACGGTCGATCTTACCGTCCACCATAGAGACCGCGTTGCTTTTCGTGATCTCTCCGTAAAGCTCGACAAAATCCGCACCGCCCGACATCGCGCAGGCAAGTACAGATTCCACGATCGATTTTGCTATCATATGATTTCCTCCGGTGTTACTTGCCCTTGCGGGCAAGTGATATTGCTACGCAGTGGTATTTGTGCTTCGCACAAGTGATATTTTCGCTTTGCGAAAGTGATATTGCTACGCAGTGGTATTTGTGCTTCGCACAAGTGATATTTTCGCTTTGCGAAAGTAATATTGCTACGCAGTGGTATTTGTGCTTCGCACAGGTGATATTTTCGCTTTGCGAAAGTGAAAGGGTGTGTTCCTGTTTAAAACAACATTTGTGGAGCGGGCAGGGTCTCGGTGGCCCCTGACCGCTAAGCGGCAGTACCTGACGAACTGTCCGCAAACACTCCCCTTTATGCCCTAAACAATCGTTCGGGGCAGATCATAAAGGCTTTTATCTATCCATAAAACGCGTTGAAGGTTTTGAAGGGGTGTGGGGAAACTTTTATCAAAAGTTTCCCCACAAAAAATCCCGCGCCCTACTTACACATCAATATCCTTCATATATCG
>JAZRIE010000211.1:0-7783 GCA_045645105.1 Eubacteriales bacterium
TAGCCATGTCGTTCTGTGAGCCAAGGAGTTGAATTACTAAGTTGTCTTCCTAAGACCGCTTGGCCTCCGACTTAGATTGTAGCCTGCGGCGGTAATGTCAAAGTCCATTTTTTCAATGACGGGTGCTTTGGCATCGGCAAAATCAATGGCGATGATACCGCCAACACCGCACGCCATCTGATCCATCAGACCGCAGGGCTTTCCAAAGAAGACGTTCTCGGCGTATTGCGCAAGCTTTGCAATCTCCACGTTATCCACCTTGCCGTCATTGTAGAGATGGTTCAGGATGTTTCCAATCATATCCTCAAACGCCGCGGACGAAGAAATTCCCGAGCCCTTGAGCACGTTCGAGGTGGTGTAAGCGTCAAAGCCGCCTACGCGGTAGCCTTCCTTGCGAAATCCTGCCGCCATGCCCGCGATCAGCTCGTTGGAGTGCCCCTCAGGGGGTGCGAGAGGCTCGGTAAAGGTGGCAAGATCAATCACGTCCTCGTCAAAGCCCTCACTCTTGACACGAATGACGTTATCGGCATTGGGCGCTGCGACTGCAATGATATCAAGATCAATCGACGCGGCGATCACACACCCGCGGTTGTGGTCGGTGTGGTTTCCCGAAAGCTCGCTTCTGCCCGCGACCGAATAAAGAGAAGCATCGCGGTCGGTACCGTAGATCGCGGCAAAAGTATCTACGGCAGCGGTGTAGCGTGCCTTCTGTGCACTCAGTGCCGATTCACCATAGATATATGTAAAACGTTCGTCAAATTTGCCGTCGAGTATCGCGGCCTTCAGTTCCATGGTGTTCATTCGGATCATCCATCCCTTCGAAGTTATTTTCAGGTCAATTATATCATAATTCAGCTTGAAAATCAATCCCCATTTTCCTTTTTTTATAAAAAAAGTAACCTGTTGCAGCAAAAAGGAACGGACATCGCCTATGCAATGCCCGTACATTCCTTTTATTTTGCCTTGAGAGCCATATCGAGCCAGACGAGCCCCATGCTGAACGCGTCGTGCAGTCCCTCTTTTTTCCCTTGCTTGATGATCTTGGTGGGATCCTTGGAGTCGATCACCTGAATAAAGACGTCCTTGGGAAGCTTTTTGCCGTCCACTTCCTTAAAGGACATGATCTCCAAAATCAAAATGCATTTATCGTTCATATCCCCATAGCAGATCGTGTTTTCCTCGCGCACGAGCGGCTTATCCAAATACTCCAGATATTTTCCCTCAACGTGGGGGCGTGTCTCCTGTGCCATTTCGGTTCCTCCTTTATCTATATCAAAAATCAGAATTATCTATTACATTATTATAC
Source organism: Eubacteriales bacterium (assembly GCA_045645105.1). GTDB lineage: Bacteria > Bacillota > Clostridia > Oscillospirales > CAG-272 > UMGS1865. The sequence goes on from JAZRIE010000211.1 coordinate 1,307, forward strand.
ATGATTTTCCCCCGCTTGTCAATCCTTATTTCAAAAATTTACAAATTCAAAGAAGAAAGCCGACGGGAAACCAAGGATCTCCCGTCGGCTCGTTTTTATTCAACCTTTAAAAGATTGATCTTCTCCCTTTTCAAAAGGAACGCGTATGCCGCGAGCGACACGACACTGTCAAAGGCGTTGCCGATACCGAACAGCAGGGCGATGCCTGTAAGTGTTGGTGTCCAAATATTCGTCGCGTAAAGGATAAACGCAATACCGTAATAAACGGAATTCGTCACCACAGACTCAAACAGCATATAGTGTGTTTTGCCAAGCCCATAAAAGGTCGAGTCAAATACATTCTGTACCGCATATAACACGTAGAAGCCTACCAAAAGCATTACAAGCCCGAACAGCTTATCCACGTCGGCAAAGCCAAGCACGTGCGTCATAAACGGCTTCCATGCGGGAATGGTCGCAAACCACAACGCCGAAATGATTGCCGTAATTCCAAAATAGCCCAGGGAGTTGCGGCGGATATTCTCCTTGTCGGCAGAAACCTCTTGCTTGATCAGCTCGCCGAGCTGTGTCACGGGCAGGAGAAGCCAACCCCAAATAAAGTTGTTTGCAACCCAATAGGTTCCCTGCTCTCCCACAACGTTGACCATTCTTGCGATCATTACCATATAAGCGACGTTACGAACAAACGATTCGAAGCCCGATATGCTACCCTTTTGGACAAATTCCTTTGCCCACGCAAAATTGAGTTTTGCTTTGGAAAACACCTTGACGTCCTCTTTTGAGAGAAGAAGAATTGACACAACAAGCAACAAAGCATTGACAAGAATATTGGAGTATCCAATGCCGTTGACACCAAGATTTGCCGACACGGGCAGAGTTGAAACAAGGAAAGTATCGGACACGAGGCAAAGCACAAGTCTTGCACCCGTCAGCGCATAGAGATATTTGCTCTTGTTGACAGTTACAAGCGCGACGAGAGCAAACTGCGTGAGAATTGAGAAAATATTTGCAATACTTTCAATGCGTATGTAAGCCGCAGATGCCTCAATAATACTCGCATCGGTTGCCATCAACCTCAGCATCGGCTCTGCAAAAATCAGCACAACAGAAGATAGAACAGCATACACGCCGAGTGAGATCAGCATACCTGTTCGCACGCGGTTGGAGAACTCGTTTTTATCGTCCTTGACCTTTCCGACAAAATAGAACAACGGCAGAATAATTGCTTCTTTGAGAATCTCGTAAAGCAGATTCACCCACGAAAGCTGACCTGCGATTGAAAAGGAATACTCTCCGGGCAGCTGCCCGAGAAAAAACACACGCACGGTCGTATAGATTGTCGGCGCAAGCCCGAGGACAAGAAGTGCCGCAAAAAGTTTATAATTGATATTCTTGAACGATTTTAAAATCTTTTGTATCATGATAAATCCTTTCTGTTTATTTATTGTTATAGTTTTTAAGTATAGTCTTTTTTGATTGCCTCTAAACAATCCTTACACAACGGAAAATCGTGATCGCATTTCACAAATGTTCCGCAACGCTTGCAAACTGTTTTTTCGGGACGAATCACGACAGAGTTGTTCTCAAGAGTAATAACGATCTCCGACTTTTCTTCAAGGTTTAGCGCTTCGCGGAATGGTTTTGGAATAACAACTCTCCCAAGCTCGTCAATTTTTGGTTTTTTCATTTTGAATCTCCTTAATACTATAAACAAATCTTTTTCCCTTTACTTTTTCTGCGCGAAAATTTTTCCCATTCGCATTCCAACAAGGAAAGCTATCTCCTTTTTCTTCGTTGGTTTTTGCATGACATATAACGATGTTTTCCTTGACATTCCTTCCCTCTTGCGCAAGAGGACGTACATGATCGATTGTGGGGTGATATTTACTGTTTGGGTCACCAATAGCAGCCTTTAACATTATTCTCCCCGTATAATCACGAACCCTGTCCAGATTTCCGTACATTGCCTCCCAAAGTGCTTTCATTGAAACCTTACTCATTTTTTACTCCTTGTTTTAAAAATAAAATAGTTGAACCCGAATACCAGCGGCATCAGATGACATAAAAAGAGAACCTCCTTTATTGACAGATTGTAAAAAGGACAAAAGGAAAAGCATCTGCACTAATAATCGCAGATGCCACCATGACGACAATTATCCCGTCAACTGACGAGTCTGCGACCAAAAGTGCGAAACCTCCGGAAGTTACCTGAAGCCTGTCATTCTTTTCGGTAATTCTCCCAATTGCCAAGGCAATTGCTTAAGTCACTATTTACTTGCATTTATTGTACCATATTTTTTTTGCTTTGTCAAGCCCAAATTTACAATTTTTTACATTTTTTTATTTTTTTTACAGAATCACCGGCGCATGCTTCCACATCTCGTTCTCTCGGCTCTGCTGTTGACAGAGCGCATAAAGCGCGAGCGCGCGTCGTTCCTGCTCCTCCTGTCGCATGGCGTCGGGGGTGTTGGGCAGGTCTGTGCGTCGCGTCACGATGGGCATTGTCGAGGTCTTGCGCGCTTCCGCGAGAAAGCGACAGCCCTCAGCATTTGCCGCGAGTAGGCGCGTATAGGCGGGAGACCGACGCAGGTCGTCCTGCTTGATCCTCGTCAATGCAAACAAGATTCCTCTTCGAAGTCGCGCGTTGGGGTACTTTTTGGTCGCACAGAGGGAAAGAAAGCCGTCAAGCGTGTCTGCTCTGTCGGCAAGTCCCGCCATGCGTGCGCCAAGTCCGCCCGAAAGCTCGGCGTACCGCTCCAATTCGTCGGCGGGCGACAGACGAAAATGCCCGAGGATCAACCGCTCGGCATAACAAAGGTCGGCGGGGGTTTCCACGCGCTCGCGCGTAAGCACCTCGGCTGTGGCGCGCGGCAGGTGCGGAAGGATCGCCGCAAGCCCTCCTTCTCGCCATTTGCGGCGCAACGCCGTAGCGGACGGAAAACCGTCACCGATCGTATCGTCCAAATACCGACTTCCCTCACGCTTCACCGTGACGGGTGTAATTGACGAGCCAAGTGTTTTGATCGCACGCAGGTACGAGATGGCAAGAATATCGTTCGATAGGCAGGTCGCGTCCTCGCCCGCAAGCTCGCAAAGGCAGTCAAAATAGGCGCGCGCCGTTCCCGCGTTGCCCGCAGTCATCTTCTCGTAGCGCTCGCGAAATGCAGGACTGTCGGCAAGCGCGGCAAGACGGTCAAGACGCACAAGATCACCGCACTCCGAGCCAAACCAAAGCTCGTCCACGCCAAGACGCGACAGAATATCCACTCCCGCGCGCGCAAAATGCTCGGCACTCGCCGCGGCATACGGAAACGGAATCTCCAAGACCGCATCCGCGCCGCCGCGCACCAAGATCTCGGCTCTTGTGTAGGCGTCGGTCACCGCCGCTTCTCCTCGTTGGACAAACGCCCCGCTCATCACGCACACCACGCAGGTGTCACCGCTCTCCTTCGCGCGTCGGATCAGATATTCGTGACCCCCGTGAAAGGGATTGCATTCGCATACGATGCCCACAGTTCTCATAAGTGCCGTCCCGTTCCTTTCCAAAAGTTCTACAGTTTTATTATAGCATACCCTTTTCGGCTTGTCAATGCCCCAAAAAGGCAAAAATTAAAATAAACGGTATAAAAAGCACATCGAATTGTAAAAAACCTATTGACAAAACGACAAAAACAAGTTATAATATGTAATATCGCATTTTATGTCAACCGATAAGGGAGGGATGGTCATGGTGTTGGATATGCGCCCGATGCTTCGCGGCGAGGTCGATCATATTCATATCGATTATTACCTGACTCCCGATCTTCCGGAGGGCGCGGAGTTCGACGGCGATGCCCACGTGGTAGGAGACGTGACCGACGAGGCAGGTTATATGCACCTGACCTTGACGGCAAGCGTAAGCTACCGTGCAGAGTGCGCACGTTGTCTGGAGCCCGTGAGCGGAGACTTTGCCGTTCAGCTTGAGCGGACGGTCGCTGCGGAGGGAACTCTGAGCGAGAAGCAATTGGAGGAGAACGTAGACGAGTACGCCGTCATTCACGACGGAAAGCTCGATCTTGACGAGGAGATCCGCGAGGAGCTACTCCTATCCTTCCCCATGCGGTTCTTGTGCCGCGAGGATTGCCCCGGTCTGTGCCCCAAATGCGGGAAGCCCAAACGCCTTGGCGATTGCGGTTGCCCCACGTTTGAGCCAGATCCGCGGCTTGCCGTGCTGAAAAAGCTGTTTGACAAAAATGAGGAAGAGAAGTAAATTATGACGTGAAATATATATTCACGCAAGAGGAGGTGTAGACATGGCAGTACCAAAGAAAAAAGTATCGAAAGCACGCAGAGACAAGAGACGCTCTAACAATAGCAAGCTCTCCATGCCCGGCATGAACAAGTGCTCCAATCCGGCATGCGACGCATTTGTAAAGAACCACTGCGTCTGCAAGGTTTGCGGCTTTTATAACGGCAAACAGGTTCTCGACGTTAAGAAGGATGCTTAATGCTCGAAAATCGAAAAAAGGTGACTTTCCAAACGGAAGTCACCTTTTTTCTATTATTGGCTTATGCTTGGAACATTGATCCGATATCCTTTTTATCGTAGAAGCCGCCGTCGTTTTCCATGTCGGTTCCATCACCAAGCGAAAGAACACTGCCGCCGGAGGTGGTCAAAATATCCTCGAGATCCAAGGACAAGATCATAGCTTCGGGATTGAAATAAGTCTTTTTCATAGCGTTTTTCCTTTCAAATATTGAAATTTTTCAGGTAAGATCGATTTTGCGAACGGAGCAGGTAAGCGGACGGCGGAACGCTGTCCGCTTACAAAATTTTTGATTAGTTAAAGACGAAATCCACAAACGTGGGACTGTGGTCCGATGCGCGATAGGTAAGATCATTATTGACAATAATGTACTTTTTCACGGCAACCGAATCCTCGTCACCGCCAAGGAAGATATAGTCAAGCGAGTAACGACTTGTTGTCATGGAGTTTTCACTCATGTAGTATATCTTCTCGGTGGGATCGTAGCGGTAATAGCCGTGGTAGCTTTCGGTATACGTGGAATAATCGCCGTCCTGCTCCCAACGGTTTGTATATTCGGTAAGCGTGTTATTGCGCTCTGCCAAGTACGTAAGACCGCCGCTCGTCAGAATCTGGTGGGGTTCCTTTGTATCGTTAATATTCCAATAGTTTAGGTCGCCCCCCATAAAGAGAGGAATATTTTTGTATTCCGTTCTCTTGCCCAGTACGGTTTGTATCACCGTCAAAAGCTCGCGGGCGTTGCTGCAGCGATATACGTTGCCGCCATCATTTTGGGATTGATACTCAAAGTGTGTGTTGAAGACCGCAAACATTTTATTTGCGTCCTCACCCGACTTCACCTTGAAGATCGCCCACGTGATGCTTTTGGTTCCGCCGCCGTTGTACTCGTTATACATTACGTATTCGTAGTCCACAAGCTCGAGCTTCTTGTCGTTATAGAATATAGGCGTATAATTTGCGGTGCCTTTGGATACGGGAACCTGTGCGTAATCGAGAGACGAGAGGATCGAATTAAAGTTTGCATGGTAGCAATCCGCCGTATACTCCTGAAAGCCGATCACGTCGGGGGCATAGGCAGAAAGAAGGTCTTTTTGCATGTCTTGACGCAAAGCCAGGGAAGGAGCATAAACTGTGGTGCCGTCGGGGTTCTTCCAGTTGTCGTAACCGTATACGTTGTAGAACATCACGCGGACGGAGGCATCAGGCTTGGAAAGATACTTCAAGGAAGCGTCATTCGTGTATTCCGTGTACGTGGGGATGCCGCCCTTTTGTTGAATATATTCGATTGCTGCGCGGTATCCGTAGTAGTTGCTTGCGGAAATTTGAACAGTGCCGTTGTTCTCGGTGATCGAGAACTGATTGCCCGTGGGCATATCGCCCTCGGTTGCGGCGGTTTTTCCGATCAGAATGGATTTTGCGTTGACCGACGAAGAACCGTTATCCGCTACAACAGCGTCCTCGGGCAGCTTATAGCCCAAGCTCGTGAGAGCGTCTTTCAGCTCGTAGGCTGAAAGACTCTCCACGGAATTGTTGTTGGTAGAATTGCCGGGGATAACGATCTGATAGCCTGTTAGGTCTATCGGTTCACTTGCATCGGTCAATATGTAAAATTTACCTTGCCATCACTCCATGTAATCGTTACCTTTACGGGGTTCTTACAATACTCCTCAACAGCAGCTTCGGTTTCCTGCGTAAAGCACGATACATCAAGCGTGTATGCGGTGGCATCCTGCTTCAAGCCCGTGATGGTAAAGCAGAAGAAGTACTTGCCGCCAAAGTCGGTTGCCTTAATGGTACCGTTGCCTGCATTCAGCTCGGTGTAAACCTTGGTGCAGAACTGCTTGCTGTCCTTGGTACCGTTGTTGAAGAGATAGCCAAGCTTGGAGTTCTCAAGGGTGAAGCCCTCGTAGTTGTCAACAACCGACACGAAACGAACGTCGTAGGTGCCGTC
>JAZRIE010000212.1:0-3913 GCA_045645105.1 Eubacteriales bacterium
GGCGTTCTCGGTGTCTGCCGCCTTCGCGCTGACCGACCACCTCGCGTACACGCTCGCGTGGCGTGCCGATTACCTGCCTGCCGTTACCGTGGGAAAGCTTTCGGCGGGTGTGCTTGCCGTTCTCGTCGCCCTCGTCGTTTATCGAAGACTGTATGAAAAAAAGTAAAAAGGCAGATTGGTAGGGTTGAAATTTGTCTTGGAATCGGTATTGAAAAACGCGGAAGGAGTATCGCATGAGCGAGATATTTGATCGGTTTCCCGATTTTATCAAGGAATTTATCTACAGTCATCATTGGGAGTCCTTGCGCGAGGTGCAAGTGGCGGCGGCGGAAACGATTTTTTACAGCGACCGCAACCTGCTTTTGACCTCGTCCACCGCGAGCGGCAAGACCGAGGCGGCGTTCTTTCCCATTTTGGCGGAGCTATGCGAAGATCCGCCCATGAGCGTGGGCGTCCTGTATATCGCGCCGCTCAAAAGCCTGATCAACGACCAATTCTACCGTGTCGAGGAGCTTTTGCAGGAAAGCGGGATCCCCGTCACGCACTGGCACGGTGACGTCGCGCAGTCGCACAAAAAGAAGCTTCTCGAAAAGCCGCGTGGTATTTTGCAAGTCACACCCGAGTCACTTGAGTCGATGCTGATCAACCGTTCCAACGATATCGTCCGTCTGTTTGGCGACCTGCGTTTTATCGTTATCGACGAGATTCATACGCTCACGGGCAGTGATAGGGGCAACCAAATTCTGTGTCAATTGGCGCGGATCGGTCGCCTGATCGGACGACACCCGCGACGGATCGGTCTGTCCGCGACCATTGGAGACCTGCAAAAAGCCGCCGATTGGCTTGGCGCGGGAAGCGGTCGCGAGACCGACGCCCCACATATCGACGGCGGCAGGGTTCGCTGGCGGCTCGGTATGGAGCATTTTTACATTCAAAATTCCAAGACTGAGCAGGCAACAGAACCCAAGGATCAGGAGGACGGTCCCACGCTTGGGATCGCCTACGATGCGGGTTACTCCTATATGTACGATTGCGTGCGCGATAAAAAGTCGCTTGTGTTTTCCAACTCGCGCGAGGAGACCGAATACCTTTGTGCGACCTTTCGGCAGATTGCCAGAAATCGCGGCGAGAGCGACGTGTTCCTGATCCATCACGGCAATCTTTCTGCCTCGATCCGCGAGGAAGCCGAAATGAAAATGAAGGACGAGGAGACCTTTGCCGTCACCTGCGCCACAGTTACCATGGAGTTGGGAATCGATATTGGCAGACTTGAAAGGGTACTGCAAAATCAGTCGCCCAACTCGGTCACAAGCTTTCTGCAACGGCTCGGACGCTCAGGCAGACGCGGACAGCCGCCCGAGATGATGATGGTGTTTCGCGAGGAGGATCCGCTTCCCAACACGCCGCTCCCGCAGCTCATTCCTTGGGAGCTGCTCAAGGCGATCGCCATCGTTCAGCTCTATATCGAGGAGCGATTTATCGAGCCGCCGAATCTGCGAAAGCTTCCGTACAGTCTTCTGTTTCATCAAACGCTCAGCGTTTTGGCGTCGTCGGGCGAACTGACACCGCGCCGTCTTGCCGACCGCGTGCTGGCTCTGCCGCCCTTTGTCGCAGTCCCCAAGGAAGACTACAAGGTGTTGATCCTTTCTATGCTCAACAATGATTTTTTGGAGTTGACCGACGAAAAAACACTGATCGTGGGGCTGGCAGGTGAGCGACTGCTGCGGTCGTTCAAGTTTTACGCAGTCTTCAAGGACTCCGAGGACTATACCGTGCGGTGCGGCTCGGACGAGATTGGAACCATTACCACGCCGCCACCCGTGGGCGACCGTTTCGCACTTGCGGGGCGCGTTTGGGAGGTGGAGGAGCTTGATATTCAGCACAAGCTGATCTACGTCAAGGGCGTGGAAGGGAAGATGGAGGTCTCGTGGCCGGGAGACTTTGGCGAGGTGCATACCAAGATCGTACAACGCATGCGCCGTGTTCTCGAGGAAGATACCGTCTATCCCTACCTCAAGCCCAACGCGCAAAAGCGGCTTGACGTGGCGCGGCACGTGGCGCGCAATACGGGAATGCTCGATCGCTCCTTGGTGCATCTTGGCGGATATTCGTGGTGTCTGTTCCCGTGGCTCGGTACGCGCGCGTTTCGCGCCATGCGCAGAATCATTTCCACACACGCGTCGGCGTTTGGCATCACGGGCGTGGAGTACGAGGGCTGTTACTTTATTACCTTTAAGATGTCGCGCGGTGACGGCGCGGAGCTGATCGCGGCACTTGCCGACGAGGTGCGAAGCGATGGTATCACAGCCGAGTCGCTGGTGGGGGTGGGAGAGAGTCCCGTATTTGAAAAATACGACGACTATATTCCTGCCGATCTGTTGCGTCACGCCTATGCGGCCGATAAGCTCAATACCGAGGAGGCGGCGTCGAAAATTTTGGAGCTGGAGACCGAGATATAGGTTATTGTTTAGACAGATGCTTTTTACTCAAAAAATCGTTCGTCGTAAAGCAACACGGCGGACGATTTTTTGCTACGTAGCGTCAAAAAGAGACGGAAGGGGAGACGGATGCTGTGAGATCGCGTCGCTTTTTCGGTCTCTTTTTTTCTTGACGGCAAGGGGAAAATGTGGGATAATACAATTGGATGAAAAAGGAAAGGACGAAAAAAGCATGAAGACACATTCTCAGGTTTTGGCGATCTCATTGACGGCGGCGGTTGCCATGGCGATGGCGCTGATCGTGGCATTGTTCTGCATTTCATACATAGAGGAGCCCGCGCCGCAAAAGCCTGTGGGGGAGGAAAGCGCGTCGAGCACGGATCACGCGACGGCTGATGAAACGGGGCAGGGGACGCCCGATCTGCCGCCCCTTTATTCGAGCGGCTTGCGCTTTTCCACCAATGGGGACGGTACCTGCGTGCTGTCTGGCGTGGGAGATTGCGGCGACGTTTGCGTGGTGATCCCCGAATATGCGCCGAGCGGTGAGCGTGTGACTGCGGTCTCGGCAATGGCGTTTTACGGATGTACGACAGTCACAGCCGTACAGATTCCCGCGTCGGTGCAGACGATCGGCAACCTTGCCTTTGCTGCTTGCACAAATCTTGCATACGTATCGGTCAGCGAGAAAAATCCCTGCTACCGCGACGTGGACGGCGTGCTTTACACCGCCGATCTTGGCACGCTTCTGCTCTATCCGCCCATGCGAGCGGGGGGACATATGACGATCACCGCCGCTACGGTGGAGATCCGCGACATGGCTTTTTTCGGCTGTACGTATCTCAAAAGGATCGCTTACACGGGTACTGCCGAGGAATGGGAGCAGATCCGCATCGGCTCAAAGAATTACAGCCTGACCGCCGCGTCGGTCAGCTTTGAGGGCGCGTGATGCCGTTATACCATCTCCGCGCAAACGCGAAGACCACCAAATCGAGGTGGTCTTTTTTTGCGCTTATAAACGGAAGGATAAAGGAAATATGTGCAACATGGACAAAACGCGGGGACTATTTTTTGCCAAAATGAACATTGACATCTTATAATAATTATGATATAATAACAACGGACTTTTTAAAAAACGCATTGTTTGATGAAACGGAAAAATGCAGGCAGGACGGTAGAGCAGACATGCAATCGGACGATTGGGCAGATACGCAAGGAAACGTGTATCGGCACGGTCGCGCACGAGCTTTCTGTTTTTCTCGAATGCCGACAGTCCAAGCTCATCAAATACGTTTTAGGGCAACACCGCGCGGAACAATTGAATGACGAAAGAACGGAAGCAATACATGTCGCCAAAACGACCGTGCGGTGTTGCCTACCAATAAAAGCCGATTCCCCAAAAGGGAAGGCAAATCAAAAACAAAAAAGGAGAACAAACACATGAAAAAGTTTAGAATTTTAGCGCTCATCATGACCTG
>JAZRIE010000213.1:0-3262 GCA_045645105.1 Eubacteriales bacterium
GGGGCAGGGGAGTGCGGCTACTGTGGGGTGCCTTGGGGCTTTCGCGTGGCGCGTGCTTCCTTACATAGGTGGGAAGAACCTTCGATCAGCGGTACGCGCGGATCGGGAACGATCTTCTTTTCGGGGTGTAATCTTCGTTGCGTTTTTTGCCAAAACCGTGTGATCAGCCACGAAACGATGGGCAGGGAGCTGGATGCCGACGGACTGATCGACGTGATGCTCCGTCTGCGTGATGCGGGTGCGCATAACATCAATCTCGTCACGCCAACGCCCTACGCGTATCAGCTTGCCGAGGTGCTAAGTCGCGTCAAGCCGACGCTGGGGGTTCCCGTGGTCTATAATTGCGGCGGTTACGAAAGTGTGGAGACACTGCGTCGATTGGAAGGTCTTGTGGACGTATACCTGCCCGATTTCAAATATTTCGGTGCCGATTGCGCGTCACGGTATTCGGACGCGGCGGACTACCACGCCGTGGCAACCGAGGCACTTTCGGAAATGCTCCGACAGACGGGAGAGGTGCAATTTGACGGCGACGGTATGATCCTGCGCGGAACGATCGTGCGGCACTTGGTGCTTCCCGCGAACCGATCCGACTCGATCGCTCTCTTGAACGATCTTGCGGAACGCTTTGGAACAAGACGCTTTTTGCTGTCACTGATGTCGCAATACACGCCGACGTTTGCAAAGGATTGCGTCTATCCTGCATTGCGCCGCCGCGTGACTACCTTTGAGTACGAGGCAGTACTGAAAGAAGCACAAGCCTTGGGCTTTGAGGGCTATTTTCAAGCGCGAGAGTCGGCAACGGCGGAGTACACGCCCGACTTTGCGGACGGCGGATATTTGACGATATAACGATGATCCCCCGACAGATTTCAATGTCTGTCGGGGGATCTGTTAGATAAATAGGAATTTGATTATCAAGCGTGAAAAGGACATCTCGTTCCAATGCATTGATTGTTATGCGTCGAATGCACACACTTGATTTCACTAAGCTCCATTTCAACGCCGAGCTGTTCCTTTGCAAACTCCACGGCTTTGATGATAGAAATGTAGGAATCACGCTTACAGCAACGGGGGCCGCCAATCTCGCCGATTGCACCAAGGGCGGAGGCGGTCATTTTGTTGGGCAATCCCCACGCTTCGTTCGCAAGCGGAGTTGAGCCTGTCACGATAGACACAAACATTCCTGCACTCACACCTGCACCGCAAGCTCCCCAAAATCCACAAGCTCCGCCGGGAACTTTCTTTCCTCGCGCCTGCATCTCTGAAAGTGCTTTTACGAGGTCTATATCACCACCTGCATTCTTATATGCTGTGAGAAGTGCCGAACCAACCATCACATGGTGTTCGGGGCCGTGCATATGACAGAACGGAAGAGCCATCATCATTTGCATAATCTCAACGGGATTCCTTGATGTTTCCGAAAGGCATACTCCGATAATGCTATCCATTCCTTGCGTATGGCACTCGTTGCACACATAGTGACCTTTTACACAAGCGGTTTTGCTATTTTCTTTTTTGTGGCAGATGGCACATTCCATCAGCTCATCGTTTTCTAAATATTTCAGCGGCGAACCACAGATAATGCATTCATCTTTCATAATGACCTCATCAAATTCTTATTTATCTTTCTGTATTATTGTCAGCTTTGCCGTTGTACCACAAAGGCGCATGGCTCAGCCTGTATCCTGCAATCATTCCAACGGCGTGGGGGGATATTTGTCGGCTTCAAAATCGTAGTAGTGGGGAACTTGCTCGTTGTAGGCGAGCAGCTCGGCATCGGTCAAAAGGCAGGAATAGAGCGGATATTCCTTGTAGTGCGGACAGCAGTCCCAATGATAGTACGCGGGGGCTTCGGTGCTTCCCGTATTGACGAGCAACCAATAATGTGTAGAGGGAAGGGCGTTTGGCGTTCTTGTCACGGTCAAAACCTCGATTCCGAGACGGTCAAAAAAGGCTTTCGCGACGGCATAGTAGGTAAAGCAATCGCCATTCCCCTCGCGTAGCCCTCTCCAAGCCTCGGCGGTCGCGTCGGACTTGTCGGAATCCGAGGTATAAGAAAGGGTAGCCTTTACGTAATCGTAAAGCTCGGCAGAAACCGTTTCCACACTCTTTTGCCGCCACCCCTTTTGCTCGATGACGGGATCAATCAGCGCGTATAGCTCGTCCGAGCCGATCGCACGTTCGCAAACCGTGATCTGTATACGAGCTTCGGTCTTGTTGCCTGCCATATCCACCGCCGTATAGGTCACGGTGTAAGTGCCGACGCGGTCGATGCGAACCGAAGAAGAATCGACCGAGAAGTCGATCTCACCGTCTCTGTCGTCCACCGCGCGCACCTTTGCACGGTAGGAGACGCCCTCGCCCAAGTATACTGTTTTGTCGGAAAGCCCCTCAAAAACGGGCGGTGTGATGTCGGGGTTGTCGGGGGCGCTTTGACGCAATATGAGTAAGCATACCGTCAGTCCCAAAATGCAAAGAACGAGGACTGCAACAGTGATCAAAAACAGTTTTTGTAATTTTGGGGACATGATACACTCTCTTTCCGTGATCTGATAATTTTATTATAGCATATTCGCCTCGCAATTGCAATGGCTTTAGAAAATTTGGATAAAAAAGAACCGCTGTACGATCTTGTACAGCGGTCCTTCTGTTATCTCAGACAGAATAAGAGAAATTAAAATTATTTAATTTCAACAGTTGCGCCTGCTTCAACGAGAGCAGCCTTAACCTTCTCAGCCTCGTCCTTGGAAACGCCTTCCTTAACGGTCTTGGGAGCGCCCTCAACCATGTCCTTAGCGTCCTTCAGACCAAGACCGGTGATCTCACGAACAGCCTTGATAACGCCCAGCTTGTTGGAGCCAAAGCTTGCAAGGATAACGTCGAACTCGGTCTTCTCTTCTGCTGCGGGAGCTGCTGCGCCTGCTGCTGCAACGACACCTACGGGAGCTGCTGCGGATACGCCAAATTCTTCCTCAACTGCCTTTACGAGGTCGTTGAGCTCAAGGATGGTAAGAGACTTGATCTCTTCCAGAATGTTAGTAATCTTTTCGGATGCCATTTTCATTTACCTCCAAAATTTCAATATCAATGATTTTATGTTCCGACTTTACACGGGATTCGGTACCCGATAGGGGACAAGAGTGTACAGAGCTTTTTGATTAAGCCTCTGCAGGAGCCTCTTCGCCACCGTTGTCTTTGTCTGCAACTGCCTTGATCGCGTATGCGAACTTGTACAGAGGAGACTGGATGGAGCCAAGGA
>JAZRIE010000214.1:0-9884 GCA_045645105.1 Eubacteriales bacterium
ATGCCGAAGGGCTCGTCAAACTTCTCGTCCTCAAGAGCGCGGAAGTTGATGCCTGCCTTCTGGATCATTCTGCCAACCTCACGGGTGGTGATCGCATAGTCTACGTCGGGTACGCCTGCCGCGGACTGATCCTCACGGCCTACCTCGAACTTCTTCGCGGTACAAGGAATAGCCGAAACCATTACGATGTCCTTGGGATCCCAGCCCATCTTCTCAGCGTAGTAGGTCTTGACGATCGCGCCGAACATCTGCTGAGGAGACTTACAAGTGGAGAGATTGTCCACGAAATCCGGGAAGTAGTGCTCGCAGTACTTGATCCATCCGGGCGAGCAGGAGGTGATCATGGGAAGCGTGCCGTTGTTCTGGATTCTGCCCAGAAGCTCGTTTGCTTCCTCAACGATGGTCAGGTCGGCGGTCAGGTTCATGTCGTAAACGCCGTCAAAGCCAAGTGCCTTGAGTGCCGCAACCATCTTGCCCTCGCAGTCGGTTCCGGGCTCGTAGCCGAAGCACTCGCCGATCTGTGCACGCACGGAGGGTGCGGTGCAGATCACGGTGTGCTTGGTCGGGTCGGCAATTGCCTCGAATACCTTATCGGTATCGTCTCTCTCGTAAAGTGCGCCAACGGGACAAGCAACGATACACTGTCCGCAGTTGATACAAGAGGTAGAAGCCAGAGCCTGCTCGAACGCAGAGCCTACGAAGGTATCAAAGCCACGGTTGTTGGCACCGATCACGCCGATCTCCTGTACCTTTGCGCAGGCTGCAACGCAGCGACGGCAAAGGATACACTTGTTGTTGTCACGGATGATGGGCGTCTTGTCGTCGATCTCGTACTTGGTGGTCTCGCCGACGAATGCCGAGGAGGTCACGCCGTACTCACGGCAGAGTGCTTGCAGCTCGCAGTTGGTGGAACGCACGCAGGAGAGGCAGTCCTGATTGTGATTGGAGAGCAACAGCTCCAGATTCATCTTGCGCGATGCAGCGATCTTGGGCGTGTTGGTCTTGATCTGCATACCCTCAGTACAAGGATATACGCAAGCGGTGACCATACGCCAAGGACCGAGTGCGGGTCCGCGCATTTCAGCAACCTCTACCAAGCAAAGACGGCACGCGCCGATCTCGTTGATGTCCTTGAGGTAGCACAGGGTAGGAATATCAATATTTGCGGCTCTTGCGGCTTCCAGAACCGTAGAACCGTTGGCAACGGAATACTCCTTGCCGTTAATTACTACTTTAATCATATCCATTTGTCCACAATTCCCCTTTCTTATTGCTTCGAAATTGCTTTGAACTTACAGGTGGGCATACAAGCTCCGCACTTCACGCACTTCGTGCTGTCGATACGGAAGGATGCCAGCTTGTGTCCGGGAGCGACGTAATCGGTTCTTTCGATTGCCGACGCGGGACAGTTCTTTGCACACATACCGCAACCGATACACTTTTCAGCATCAATGGTGAAGCTGAGAAGATTCTTACAAACGCCTGCGGGACATTTCTTGTCTACGATGTGTGCAATGTACTCATCACGGAAGTAACGAAGCGTAGAAAGAACGGGGTTGGGCGCGGTCTGTCCCAGACCACAGAGGGATGCGGACTTGATGTAGTTTGAAAGCTCCTCGAGGCGGTCGAGATCTTCCATCTCACCGTTACCCGAAATGATCTTGTCAAGCAGCTCAAGAAGACGCTTGGTACCAACGCGGCAAGGCGTACACTTACCGCAGGACTCGTCAACGGTAAAGTCAAGGAAGAAGCGAGCGATGTCAACCATACAGTTGTCCTCGTCCATAACGATAAGTCCACCCGAGCCCATCATCGAGCCGATCTCGAGAAGGTTATCGTAGTCGATGGGGGTGTCGATCAGGTGTGCGGGGATACATCCGCCGGAAGGACCACCGGTCTGAGCCGCCTTGAACTTCTTGCCGTTCGGGATACCGCCGCCGATCTCCTCAATGATCTGACGGAGCGTGGTTCCCATGGGAACCTCAACAAGACCCGTGTTCTTGATCTTACCGCCAAGTGCGAAGACCTTGGTTCCCTTGGACTTCTCGGTACCCATGGATGCAAACCATTCTGCACCGTTGAGAATGATCTGAGGAATGTTTGCATAGGTCTCAACGTTGTTGAGGATGGTGGGTCTGTCGAACAATCCCTTTACTGCAGGGAAAGGAGGACGGGGACGGGGCTCGCCGCGCTTACCCTCGATAGGGGTCATCAGAGCAGTCTCCTCACCGCAGACGAATGCGCCTGCACCGAGACGAATGCCCAGATCGTACTTGAAGCCCGAACCAAAGATGTTCTCACCGAGCAGACCGTATTCACGAGCCTGATCGATTGCGATCTGCAAACGCTTTACGGCGATCGGATACTCTGCACGCACGTAAACGTAACCCTGATCCGCACCGATCGCGTAACCTGCGATGGTCATTGCCTCGATCAGCGCGTGGGGGTCACCCTCGAGGATCGAACGGTCCATGAACGCACCGGGGTCACCCTCGTCTGCGTTACAGCAAACGTACTTCTGCACGTTGCCGCGATTGCCCGAAGCGAACTTCCACTTCATACCCGTGGGGAAGCCTGCGCCTCCGCGTCCGCGAAGTCCGGAATCGAGGATCGTAGAGATAACCTCGTCGGGAGTCATTTCGGTCAGTACCTTACCAAGAGCGGCATAACCGTCCATAGCGATGTACTCGTCGATGTTCTCAGGGTTGATCACACCGCAGTTGCGGAGTGCCAGACGGTGCTGAGACTTATAGAAGACGGTATCGTTGAGCGAAGGACGTGCTTCCTCTGCGGCAGCCTCAGTGGCAGCACCCGTATCATTGTATACGAGTCTTTCGACCACACGACCCTTGAGCAGATGCTCGCTTACGATCTCGGCAACGTCAGCCTCGGTAACGTTGCTGTAGAAGGTTCCGTCAGGATAGACGATAACCACGGGACCGAGTGCGCACAGACCGAAGCATCCGGTTTGTACGACCTTGATCTCATCTGCCAGACCCTGCTTTTGGATCTCACTCTCAAAAGCCGCCTGAATTTTGGGGCTTCCGGAAGATGTACATCCCGTACCGCCACAACACAATACATGTGCTCTAATCATAAAGCTGATACCTCCAATTATGCTTTCTTGGCGTTGGCAAACGTGTATTCCTCCACGACTTTGCCGCCCTTAATGTGTTGTTCAATCACCTTGTTTGCCTTCTCGGCGTTCATCAGAACGTAAGTGACCTTCTCCTTACCGGGCTCGATCACCTCAACCACGGGCTCATACTGGCAAATGCCGATGCATCCCGTCTGGGACACCGTCACGTTGCCGTTAAGACCGGCGCGGTCTACTCCCTCAACGAAGGCGTTGAGAACAGGTCTTGCACCTGCCGCAATTCCGCAGGTTGCCATACCGACAACCACGCGAACCGAGTTCGATCCCTCGCGAAGTACGATCTTGTCCTTCATTTTTTCTCTGATCGCCGCAAGTTCTGCCAAAGATTTCATAACTTTTGTTCCTTTCCTGCTTTTACATTATATTATTTTTATATTGATCATTCAAGTATTCCTCGATCCACAAAAGGACCGAAGGCTCGTTCAAGGGAACGTCGTCCCCAAGAACCACGCGCATCTCTCTCGTGTCCATGGATACGTCGAGCACGTCGGATACGTGTGTAAACTCCCAATCGATCTCGGGATTGCCCTGCAGGAGCGTTGTGACCGTGGAGACGATGTCTCCGATGGGAGTAAAATCAATGTGGTTTTTGTAGAAGGTTGCCACGACCTCCGTCCCGTGCGTATCGGGATACTCAGACTCGTGTCTTGAGGTGATGGTCACCCCTCCCCCCGTTTGCTCGCAAGCAAGCTTGAGAAGCGGGATCCCCATGCCGACCTTTCGCGTTGTCCTCGTGGTACAGAAGGGATCGTCGACGCCCTCCAGCATCTCCCGACTCATTCCGCACCCGTTATCCGTGATCGCAAGGACCAGCTTGTCTGTATTCTCCTCGATTCGAATACTGATCAGCGTAGCCTTCGCCCTAACTGAGTTTTTTGCAATATCCAGAACGTTGAGTGATAATTCCTTCATATTGTATCTCCTCTCAAAAGCCGAAACAGCTGACCTCTGACGAAATCCCCGCTATAAGGCTCGTCCTCAAGCTCAAAGTAATGCTCCTTATCACGAATGTCCCAAAGATAGTGGGCATCCGAGCCGACCACGATCCGCATGTCCTTTAAGATAGGATGCTTTTCGCGGTACTCCGCCAGCTTTTCGGCATCGTGAAGCTCTGCCATTTGAAAGTGCGGCGTTTCGGGAAACATACCGAGGATCGACAACAGTCCGTTCGCCTCTCTGTCAATATGCGCGGGATAACAGATCCCATGATATTGCCGAACGAGCGAAGGTGCTTCGTCGATCGAGATCTCCGTCGCGTTGGGAAGCAAATCTGGCTCACTTCCGATCACCTCGTCATTTTCGTCCACCAAAAGCTGATCTCCGAAAATATCCACGCGGTTCGGGAAGCGGATGCGACGTGCGTCCACAACATCGTTGAAGGCAAGCGCATCGGATAGATTTTCAAACAAGCACACCATGTGGATATCCTCCGACGTGGTCAGCTCCATACCCGCGATCGGTATGATACCGTATCGCTTTGCCGCCGCGAAGAACGCAGGACAGTTGCGGCAGGAGTTGTGGTCGGTGAGTGCCACGATCCCCAGCCCCGCCAGAGCCGCCATGCCCGCAATGCTATTGGGGGTCATATCGTTCTCGGCGCAGGGGGAAAGGCAGGAATGCATGTGAAAATCGTAGTAGTAGCGGTTCATTTTAACAGCTCTGCCATGGATATGGCAAGCTGATATGCGTTCATCGTAGACGAATAAACGTTAACACCCTTTTGCTGTGCCTTCTCCTGTATGGAAGGCTCAAGTGTTACGCCCTCTGCAAGAATGATGCAGGAAACGTCTACAAGTGATGCAACCGCAATGATATTGATGTTGGACATAATGGTGATCCACGCGTTTTCACTTCTGGCGCGTCCCATCACCCAACTGAGCAGATCTCCGACGAAAACGCCTTCGATCTTTCGATCAGTATCGCAAACCGAAATAGGCGTCAGCGAAAGTCGCTCAGCAATCTGTTGTACCGTCATGCTCGTTCTGCTCCTTTTTTTCTGTTTTCTGATCCATCATGCGTCCCTTTTCCACAACGCATCCGTCACGGTGCGTATACCCTCGGACAACGTCCTCGGCAAAGGCACGGCAGCTTGGCGCACCGCACGCACCGCAGTCGATTCCCGGCAGCTCTGAACGCAGCCTTTGGATATCCGACATCATGCGAAGCGACTCGCCAAAATTCTCACTCAACCGCTGGATCGGGCGGTATGTGGGAAGATTTTCAAAGAAGTAGGATGCGGGAATATAATTCTTCTCGTCCCCCGTCAGCACGGTCTGCGACACCGGAAGATATCGACGGAGCGTTTGCAGGCGCGCCTTTGCCACGAAGGGATTTTCGACCGCCATCACACCACCGACACAACCGCCGGGACATGCATTGAGCTCCACGAACTCCAAGGATGAAATGTTGCCGTTATCGAGCTGATCGAGCACGCGATTGACGTTCTCGATGCCATCGGCAGCTAAGTACTTATCGTTGAAGATCGCAGATGCTTCACCGCCCGAGGTCGCCCAACTGACGCCGATCTTCCCCGCCTTTTCAAACGTCTGCGGTGCCTTTTCGCGTCGCATCACGTTGAGCAGACTGAAGTATACGTCGCTGATCGAAAGGACCTCGTCCACCTCGCTCTTATAGTCGCCAAAGCCGTTACGAACGTAGCTGACCTTTGCGGGACAGGGCGAGATAAAGCAAACGCAGATGTCCTCGTCCGAAAGCTCGGGATGCTCGCGTCTTGCCTTTTCCCTTGCCATTTTTGCCGCGATCTCCACGGGTGGCAGCAGCTGCATAATATGCTCACGCAGCGTCGGGTAGCGCAACGCGATCAAGCGAAGCACCACGGGGCAGGCAGAGCTGATCACGGGCTTGTTCACGCCCTCGGTCTTCAAATACAGACGCGTGTAAGCCGAAACCAGCTCAGCCGCCTGCGCGACCTCCACCACGTCGTCAAAGCCGATGTCAAGAAGCCCCTGCAGAACGTAGTCCACGTCCTCAAGCTTTTCAAACTGACCGTAAAGCGTGGGTGCGGGCAATGCAACCTTCCATTTGTAGCGCATCACCGCGTCGAGCTTCCCGTAGGTTGCCTTCTTGGCGTTGCTTGGACAGTTGCGGATACACACACCGCAGTCGATGCATCGGTCGGGGCTGATCACGGCGTGTCCGTCCTGAATACGGATCGCCTCTGTAGGACAATGCTTTAAGCAGGTAGTGCAGCCCGTACATCTTTCAACGTCGAGTGACACCGAATGCTCATACGTATTCATTCTCCCATTCCCCCTTTCCGATTATCGGATCAAGCCTTAAAGATTGACCCGCATAATAATTTCGGTTCCCTCACCGATTTTAGAGTTGATCTGCATGGAATCGGTATAACGCTTCATGTTCGGAAGTCCCATTCCCGCACCGAATCCGAGCGAGCGGATGTTATCGGGTGCTGTGGAAAAGCCCTCCTGCATCGCGAGATCGATATTGGCAATTCCGGGGCCTCGGTCGATCAGACGGATCTCGATTTGATCCTCGGAGATCGTAACCTCCGCTTCTCCGCCGCCTGCGTGAATGACCATGTTGATCTCGCCCTCATACATTGCGATCGACACCTTGCGAATGATCTCGGGTGCGATACCAAGCTGTCGCAGATTCTTTTTGATCTGTACCGACGCCTGTCCCGCAGAGGTAAAATCATCGCCGTCAACCACATAATGCAGCTTGACAATCTCACTCATTTCACTTCACCGTTTCCAACAAGTCCGTTTGCATAAAGCTTTCCACAAGCCTCATACATACGTTTTTTGCTTTTCATCAACACGATACCGCTCTCGCGAGCCAATTCGACCATTTCATCGGTCGGGCTTTTGGAGCGAACGAACACGATGCAAACCATATCCATCATTTCTGCCGTGCGGACCACCTGCGTGTTGACCAAGCCTGTAAGCAGGACTGCCTGATCCTTTACGTATGCAAGCACGTCACTCATCATATCGCTTCCGCATGCCGAATAGACCTCGCGATCAAGCTGATCCTCTCCGCAGACGACCTCTGCCTTCAGCAATTCTTTTATCATTCCGATTTTCATACGGTTATGCTCCTGTTCTTTTTTTGTTGACGTACTTCTTATTTGTACTTTGCAAGGATGCCGTCCACATCGTCAACGGTCAGTCTGCCGTAAACCTCTCCGTTCACGGTAAGAACGGGGGCAAGACCGCAAGCGCCGATGCAACGGGTTGCCTCGATGGAATACTTTCCGTCGGGCGAGGTGCTTCCAACCGGAACGTTCAGCTTCTGGGAAATTGCGTCGAGAATGTCGCCGGAGCCCTTGACGTAGCAAGCGGTTCCGAGACATACGGCAATTGCGTACTGTCCGTCGGGGTTGAGCTTGAACTGAGAGTAGAAGGTGGTGATACCGTAGATCTCCTCCAGCGACACGCCGGTCTTAGCGGCAATGATCGTCTGAACCTCGATCGGCAGGTAACCGTAGATCTCCTGTGCCTCCTGCAAAATAGGCATCATTGCGCCCTTTTCGCCGGCATACTTTTCGATCACGGCAATCAGCTTTTCTTCTTGCTCCTTCGTTCCGTGAAAGGTGACCGTAGTCAACGTCTTTTTCATGTTTCAAAAAACCTCCTGAATTTTTAATAAACATACGGATGACACTATTATACTACATCTTTATTTATTTGTCTATAGTTTTTTTCAATTTTGTTTTATTTTTAACAACTTATACATTCTCTTTTGTAACATTGAACAAACATCCGCTCCTGAAACTGTGCAAAACAGACAGTAAAAAAAGCAAGCAGGACAAAGACCGCGCCTCTGCCCTGCTTCTGTTGGAAGCTTTTTACAATATTTTTTCCAAAATATCCGCAATTCTTGCCGACGCGTTTCCGTCTCCGTACACCGCCGACGGCTTTCGCATAGCGGCATATTCCTCGGAGTCCTTCTCAAGAAGCCGCTCGGTCAGCGTCACGATCCCGTCCTCGCTGCAGCCCGCAAGCCTCAAAACACCTGCGCGCATGCCCTCGGTGCGCTCCGATGAATACCTCATGACCACGGTAGGGATCCCAAGCGCCGAGGTCTCCTCCTGAATGCCCCCGCTATCGGTCATGACGAGATAGGCGCGCGACAGAAGGTGGTGGAAGGAAACCGTCTCGGGCGGCTCGATCATACGAAGCCGCGGCGTTCCCGCAAGCACCTCCGCCGCCAACCGACGGACAGCGGGATTTTGGTGGACGGGAAAGACTGCGATCACGTCAGGGGTGTTTTCCACCACGCGCCGCAGAGCGCGGAGCATCTCGCGAAGCGGCTCGCCGATGCTTTCCCTTCTGTGCGCGGTAAAGAGAAGCAGACGGTAGCCCGATGGAATCCTCCATTCGGTCGTGGGCTTTTTCTCGGTCAGAGTGATCCTGAGCGCGTCAACGACGGTATTTCCCGTAATGAAGATGCGCGACTCACTCCTTCCCTCCTTCACAAGATTGCGCTTTGCGGTGACGGTTGGCGCGAAGTGATAGTCGGTAACAAGGGAGATCGCCTGACGGTGAAGCTCCTCGGGAAACGGCGCGTGCATTTGGTAGGTTCGCAGTCCCGCCTCGACGTGCGCCACGGGAATTTCTCGGTAAAACGCCGCAAGAGCGGCAGAAAACGCAGAGGCGGTGTCCCCCTGCACCATAACGAGATCGGGCTTCTCTGCGCGCAGAATTCCGTCGATCCCATGCAGGATCCGCGCGGAAAGCTCTGCCGTTCCAATCCCCTCTCGCATCGCGTTCACGTCATGGTCGGGCTTGACAGAAAAAGCCGCCAGTGCGCTGTCAAGCATGGCACGATGCTGACCCGTTGATACGACCAACACCTCAAAACCGCCACGCCGTTTCAGTTCACACACAAGCGGACATAATTTTATTGCTTCGGGACGCGTCCCCATTACGATCATAATGCGCTTCATTCCATCGCCTCCTTTGGAGATTTCAGTAACAGTTTACGATGGAAGGACGGAATTTAGAACACAAGCCGCTTTTCAATAATATTTCAACACACAATGCTCAAAGCCATATTATGCTTGTAGGGACAGGCGTCCTCGACTGTCCATTGTAAGGAAAACAGCCGCATAGAAGGGCTAACGTCGCCCATAACGGACAGTCGAGGACGCCTGTCCCTACAGGTTTAAAAAAATTTCAAGCAGGGTGCGTTATTCCTTGATAAAACAACCTTTTTGGAGCAGGCAGGGTCTCGGTGGTCCCTGACTGCTGGCGGGAGTACCTTTCCGTCCGTCCGCACACTTCCCCGTTTATGCCCTAAACAAAAGAACGAGGCACAAGCGTCCCCGTTTCGTCTGTCTTATATTTGCTTTAAAAGTTTTTGAGGGGTTTGGGGAACTTTTTTCAAAAAGTTCCCCAAGAAAAACCGCGTCCCTCCGCGTCCCCGCGTCCCCGCGTCCCGCGATATCACAAGAACAAAGCCATGCCGAAGGAGCGCGCGCCGAGGTCAACGAGACGGCACATGACGGCGGCGAGAGGGAGCGAGAGAAGGAGCGTAAAGAGAAGGATCAGAGTCAGCTCGCAGACGGCAACGCAACGAACACCGTGATGGGTTGCTCCGCAAAGATGCAGAACGGCACGCTCGGAGCGTCGGGCACGGAATTGCTCACAGAGCAGGTTGACCACACCGATCATCGTCACGGTGAGAGCCGCAAGGAAGGCGTCGTCAAGGAGCGTCAGATACCCGTCCATGGTCTTGGATA
>JAZRIE010000215.1:0-2027 GCA_045645105.1 Eubacteriales bacterium
CTGCTCATCGATGCTATGGAGCATCCCGAGAAGTATCCTCAGCTCACCATCCGCGTATCCGGCTATGCCGTCAACTTCATTAAGCTGACCAAGGCACAGCAGGACGAGGTTATTTCCCGTACCTTCCACTCCACTCTTTAATCGATGACGGGCTACGTTCATTCCATTGAGACCTTCGGCACGGTAGACGGACCCGGGGTACGGTTTGTGGTCTTCCTTCAGGGATGCCCCATGCGGTGCCTGTACTGTCACAACCCCGATACGTGGGCGGTGGGAGCCGGCAAGTCCTACGAGGCGGAGGCGCTCCTTGCCCGCATGACACGAAACAGACCCTTCTACGAGACGGGGGGAATCACCGCTACGGGCGGCGAGCCCCTTCTCCAGCTTGATTTTCTTACCGAGCTTTTTGAGGCGGCGAAAAGGGAAGGGATCCACACCTGCCTTGACACCTCCGGCGCCACCTATCGGGCGGGCGACGTGGAATACGAGGCGAAAATCGACCGACTGCTTGACGTGACGGATCTTGTGATGCTGGATATCAAGCACGCCGATCCCGAGAAGCATCGGACGTTGACCGGCCACGGAAACGAGCGGATCCTTGCCTTTGCGGAGCATCTGCGGCGGCGGGGCATACCTATGCGGGTGCGCCACGTGTTAGCGCCGGGCTATACGGATTCCGATGCGGATCTGGCTGCTCTCGGCCGTTTTCTCAAGGGCTTTGACAATCTGACGGAGGTGGAGGTTTTGCCCTACCACGTCCTCGGTCGAGCCAAGTATGAGAATTTGGGAATCGATTATCCCATGGGCGATGCGCCCGCGCT
Source organism: Eubacteriales bacterium (assembly GCA_045645105.1). Taxonomy (GTDB): domain Bacteria; phylum Bacillota; class Clostridia; order Oscillospirales; family CAG-272; genus UMGS1865. The sequence continues at coordinate 822 of JAZRIE010000215.1, forward strand.
CACCGAGCGTGACGCCGCTCAAGCCAAGGCGATCATTGAGGGAGCAAGAAAAGAATAACAAAAAAACCGACCTGAGGCAAAAGCGTGATGTTCTTAGCGGAGAAATCACCTGACACACGGTAGGGGCGAACTGTGTTCGCCCGCGGGCGTTCACAGAACGCCCCTACGGATAAGCGAAATTTGATATGCAGAAAGCAAAGATTAACCCCGACAGATTTTTAGGTCTGTCGGGGATTGTTGTAATGTTTGATAAATTGGAATTTGTCTAACTATTAATACTCAAAAACCAAAGGAGCAATCTGAGTAGTAAACGCATTCTTTCTTGGCTTTATCGCCACCCGTTTTGTACTGACTTGAATATCACCGATATAATCTAACATCACAGTCTCTGGCAAATCCTTTTTCAAAAGCAAGTTTTCTTCCGCATCATACACCATCAAGAGCGGATAGAACTTACAGGAATCCAAATAACGCAAGAAAATTACAGCCCTTCGGTTTGTGCTGACTTTTTCTTTGAATTTCATCAGCATATTCTCACCTTGCTCAACTGCTTGTTGAACAGAAAAAAGTATACGTGTTTCATTAAAGTCTTGCGATGAAAAATAAGTAACAAGAATATTGCGTACACATTGGATAATATAACCGTAGTCTTCTAAAGAGTCGAGCTTGTTGTACATATCTTTTTCGATGTGAACCAAGCAATATCTGTACCACGGATGATATTTGTCTACATAGTCTGATAAGATTGCTTTCTCTCCTATATCACAGGTAGTAAGGTTGATATACAAATGGTCAAATTCGCCAAGAGAAAATTCGCTCTCGCGCAATTTCATAACCACTCTTCGTATAATGGCATTTAACTTTTTGTTACTGAAAGATTTGATGGCATAATCACCATGCTCATTTCGTGATTCACTTTTATACAAGCGAATATCGCTAATTATTTTTCTTTTCATAATGTTTACGCTTTCCCTTTAAATTCTTATTTTCGTGCTGCTTTATCGCCAGTTTCGCCTTTGTATTACGGCGTTGCTTGCAACGCGGGCTTCGGGCAAAGCCCATACCCCTAAAGATGCACGAGCGCGTCCAAAGGCTCCCTTGTGTAAAGGGAGCTGTCGCGGTAGCGACTGAGGGATTGTTTTTCGCTGCCTTTCTGCATTTACAATCCCTCCGCCTCGCATTCGCTCGGCACCTCCCTTTACACAA
>JAZRIE010000216.1:0-3870 GCA_045645105.1 Eubacteriales bacterium
CAACGCATTTACGGTATCGCATACCCCACCAAGGACGAGCTCAACGAATACGTAAGACAGCAGGAAGAAGCCCTCAAACGCGACCACAACAAGCTGGGACGCGAGCTGGAGCTCTTTACCACGGTCGATACCATCGGTCAGGGCTTGCCGGTCCTGCTTCCCAAGGGCGCGCGCATGGTACAGATCTTGCAGAGATGGGTAGAGGACGAGGAGCAGAAACGCGGCTATCTGCTTACCAAAACGCCCTTGATGGCAAAGAGAGATCTGTATAAGATCTCGGGACACTGGGATCATTACCGCGACGGTATGTTCATTATGGGCGATCCCGACGACGAGACCAAGGAGTGCTTTGCGCTCCGTCCCATGACCTGTCCCTTCCAGTATCAGGTATTCCTGAACAAGAAGCGCTCCTACCGTGACCTGCCCATGCGTTTGGGTGAGACGTCCACACTGTTCCGCAACGAGGATTCGGGTGAGATGCACGGACTGATCCGCGTGCGTCAGTTCACCATTTCCGAGGGCCACCTCATTCTCCGTCCCGTGCAGCTTGCGCAGGAGTTCAAGGGATGCCTTGACCTTGCTATGTATATGCTTGACACGCTGGGACTGAAGGAGGACTGCTCCTTCCGCTTCTCGCAGTGGGATCCCGCGCGTACCGATAAGTACGAGGGAACGCCCGAGCAATGGAACGAGGCGCAGGGCGTCATGAAGGAGCTGCTCGACGCGAACGGCATTGATTATGCGGTTGGTATCGACGAGGCGGCCTTCTACGGTCCCAAGCTCGATATTCAGATCAAGAACGTGTTTGGAAAAGAGGACACGTTGATCACAATTCAGATCGACATGCTCCTTGCAAAGAAGTTTGGCATGGAGTACGTGGACTCCAACAATCAGTTGGTCACGCCCTATATCATTCACCGCACGTCGATGGGCTGCTACGAAAGAACGCTGGCACTCCTGATCGAGAAGTATGCGGGCGCGTTCCCGTTGTGGCTCGCTCCCGAGCAGGTTCGTATTCTGCCCATTGGTGACGAGCACGTCGAGTACGCCGCAAAGCTTCGTGATCGCTTTGCCGCCGCAGGATTGCGCGTGGAGCTTGACGATTCGTCCAATACCATCGGCTATAAGATCCGCGCAACGCAGATGCAAAAGGTGCCGTATATGCTGATCATCGGCGCGAAGGAGGTCGAGGAGGCAACCGTTTCGGTGCGTAACCGCGCAGGCGAGACCGTTACCAAAACCGCCGACCAATTCCTCGCCGACGCACTTCTGGAAGTGGCTGAAAAGAGAAGATAAAAAAGAACAGATAAAGTTTTTGCGGGGGAGAGACCTTTTCGAGAAAAGGGTCTCTCCCCCGCGCCCCCTCTTCCAAAAGCTTTTATAGCAAGGAAAAAGCAGATTTTAAGGTAATACCGCACAACTCGTAGGGGCGATCATCGATCGCCCGCCAACGAGCGCAAACCGCTTTGCAAAACGGGAGGCGGAACGCCTCCCCTACAAAAAGTATCGAAATTTATAAAAACTTTTTCCTGTTTTTCGTCATTTCTCATTGACACGGTAGGCAAAAAAAGGTATAATAAATAGTGATAAATCATTTACTTGAAATTCGGTATCAAACGGAAGGAATTACATCATGGAACAGTTGCTTGAAATTTTGAAAAAGATGCACGCAGACGTCGATTTTGACGTTGAGGAGGACCTGATCGGCGAGGGTATTCTCGATTCGCTTGACATCGTCACGCTGATCACCGAGATCAACCTGACCTTCGACGTCTCGATCCCTGCCGAGGAAGTCGTTCCCGAAAACTTTAACAGTGTGTCGGCGATCTGGGCGTTGATCGAACGTCTCGACGTGGAATAATCGTCTGCGATGCAGTTTACGTCGGTCTCGTTCTTGCTGTTTGCCGCGCCCACGCTGTTGCTGTATTTTTGCGTTCCCAAAAAACGGCAATGGTGGGTGCTGTTGGCGGCAAGCTACGTATTTTATTTTTTTGCAGGTGCAAAGTACCTGTTCTTCATTCTCTACACAACGGTTGCTACCTACCTGACCGCGCGCCTGATGCAAAAGCGCGCCGACGCAGAGGAGACTACGGTTGCGGCAAACCGCGAGGTCTGGCAAAAGGCAGAGCGTAAGGCGTACCGCGCTGAGGCGAAGAAAAAGCGACTGCATATCCTTACGGTCGGCTTGCTCCTGGGCTTTGGCATGCTTGCCGTACTGAAATACACGGCGTTCGTTCTGACGGGTGTCAATTCGATCCTTGGCGCATTCGACGCGGGCAGGGTGAAGATCCCGTCGCTTCTGTTGCCGCTCGGTATCTCGTTCTATACCTTCCAATCCATGGGATACCTGATCGACGTCTACCGTCAAAAGGTCAAGGCGGAGCGCAATTTCTTCCGTCTTGCACTGTTCGTGTCCTTCTTTCCGCAGATCATTCAAGGACCGATCAGCCGTTTTGCAAGTCTTGGTGAGCAGCTGTTCGCGCCGCACGACTTCGACGGCTTTCACTTCCGCGCAGGTCTTTGCCGCGTGACGTGGGGCTTTTTCAAAAAGCTCGTGGTTGCCGACACGGCAATGATCGCGGTGCGCTCCTTGGTCGAAAATACCACCGATTTTGTGGGCGTGTACGTGTTTTTGCTCATTCTGTTGTACTCGGTGCAGATCTACGGCGACTTCACGGGAGGGATCGATATTACCATCGGTCTTTCCGAAATGATGGGCATTCGTCTTGCCGAAAACTTTGACCGACCCTTCTCGTCGCGCTCCACCAAGGAATATTGGCGGCGCTGGCACATGACCATGGGAACCTGGTTCAACGATTACATCTTTATGCCGTTGTCGCTTTCGACGCCCATGCAAAGGCTTTCCAAGCTTTCGCGTGCGAAGCTTGGCGAGAACGTCGGCAAACGCATTCCGCTTTATCTTGCCACGATCGCCACGTGGTTCCTCACGGGACTTTGGCACGGTGCGGGGCTGAACTTTATCGTGTGGGGATTGCTCAACTGCGCGGTCATTCTCGTGTCGCAGGAGCTGCAGCCGCTCTACAACCGATTTGGAAACAGATTTCCGCGCTTGGTTGCGTCAAGATGCTGGGAAAAGTGGCAGATGGTACGCACCTTTTTGCTCATGGGACTGATCCGTTCGCTCGACTGCTATCGCGACGTTCCCCTGACCTTCCGTCTGTGGGGGAGCATGGTGACTGCCTGCAACTTTGGTGAGATCCTTCGTGGGGGACTGACCTCGTTCGGGCTTTCGGTCGCCGATTGGTGCGTGATTTTGGGTGGCGTACTGATCATTTGGGCGGTCAGCCGTGCGGGACGGGACAAGCCCGTGCGCGAGCGGTTGGCAGAGCGACCGATCCTCTTGACGCTTTGTCTTTGCGCGCTGACCGTCGCGATCCTCTTGTTTGGCGCATACGGTATCGGATATGACGCATCACAGTTTATTTACAATCAATTCTGAAAGAGAGATTATGAAAAAAATAAAGATCATTTTACCGTGTGTTGCGATCTTGCTCGTGTCGGTGATCCTCTTGGGCTTTTTGCAGGCGTTGGTCATGCCGAAATACATGACCGTCTCCAAGGAAGGTGCGCTGATTGCGGAATACTATCGCGAGAACACTGCGCACGACGTTCTGTTTATCGGAGACTGCGAGGTCTACGAGGGCTTTACGCCGCCCACACTTTGGGAGGAGTACGGGATCACCTCGTATATTCGCGGCAGCGCCCAGCAGCTTGCGTGGCACTCCTATTATCTGCTTGAGGAAACGCTGAAATATGAAACGCCAAAGGTCGTCGTTTACAACGTGCTGGCACTCAAATACGGAGAGCCGCAGGACGAGGCGTACAACCGTCTTACCCTTGACGGCATGA
>JAZRIE010000217.1:0-8916 GCA_045645105.1 Eubacteriales bacterium
CCAGGTAGCCAACGAAATATCTGCCACTCCAGTTGGGCTGAGAAGCATCCCATGCACCGCCGTTTTCAGCCTTGTTGTCATCGCCTATCTTATGGTCCCAAACGTAGGTTTGGTTTCCGGTAGTCAGAGCAGTCTCGACCACGTTGTTTGCATAGCTGTCGTCGGTAAAGGTTCTAAGCTGCAATCTGAAGCCCTCGTGGTCGCTCGTATTGGTAGACTCCAGATCCACTCCTACGGGAGCAAAAAAGATCTGCAGGTTTGCGGCACCCCACGCGGTATCGCCCTTCCAGGTTTTCGCACCGATCCAGCTTCCGCCGCTTGCGTTGGGATCGTTGTGACCGTTGATAAAGTCACTGTGCGTGGTCTCGTAGAAGAAATAAACGTACTCGCCGTCGGTGCTGATGTAAAGACTGGAGGGATTCTCGTCTTCAACAATAGCTTCCTGAGAGCCGTTTTCATCCAGCTCGGTGAAACCGGGGATGGTTTCAAAGATCTTAGAGGGCTCGCTGACCTTGTACTTGGTCTGGAAGATCGGAGTTCTGCTCCAACCCTCGTTTGTGCTCTTGATACCGTCAACGGTAACATTCAAGCCCTTAACGTTTTCTGCTACGGGATAGGTGACGGTTCCGATGTCAGAGCCGGTATCGGTTTCGGTTGCCGAAATCGCCAACGCTGCCGTGGAAAGGATCATCACCATTGCCAAAAGCAGAGAGAAAATTCTTCTTTTCATTTTTTGTCTCCTTTATATAATGAAGTGTTTAGGTGATTGACAGAGCGCGGAGCTCTCGTCGTTCGTCCTTTGGGAAACCCTCCATATCCCAAAAGAAGCGCGACAGGCGCCCTCGCCGCCCCATTACAATCAGCTTACCAACATTATACACCATTTGCTATAAAAATGCAACACCTTTTTTTATTTTCTACGTTTAGCCCAATTTGGGCATCAGTTTTTTGGTCATTATCAATAACACACCTGCCCTTCGTCACCTTCGGGCGTCTCGAAAACGAATATTAATATGAATATCGCTTATAATTATTCATGTTTTTCATTAATTCCGCAACACCCATCCGAATCGCGTGTATCTTTATTCTCCGTTTCCGTACGACACCTCACGTCCGTAGACCTCGCGGTATTTGTCACAACACAGTGCGTAGTTTGCCTCTTGCATGGCGCGTTCGTTCTCGCGGGACGTCTTTTCGGGATCGGGAGAAAGCGGCTGCATGACGTGGACGGTATATTTTTGCTTGGGGAAGCCGTATTCGTCGAGTGTATCGGTGTCCTCCATGGTCACGAACACGGGAATGATCGGCACCCCAAACTTTGCCGCATAGTGATACGCCCCCGCCTTGGGCGGTCGCGGCTTGCGGTAATTCCACCACATTGCCTGCTCGGGATAGACCAGCACGAGTGCGTCGGACGCGAGCAGCTTTTCGAGCGCCGACTCGAACAGACGCAGGGTTTTGAGATTTTTGCTCAAGGGGAGCGTGTCGCAATTCTTCATCAGAAAGCCGATCCAGCCCGGCTGAAAATAATTCAGTCCCTTGATCACGCGGTAAAAGCGGTGCTTGCCCGCCACGCGATCGGCGACCTCCTTGACCGCCAAGTTCTCGTAGATGCTGAAATGATTGCTCGTGATGATCGCGCCGCCCGTGATACCCGCAAGATTTTCCTCGCCCACCACGCGGATCTGCAAGCTCCGTCGCACGATCGGTTGCAGCACCGCCGCCACGGCACGCGACATAAGCGTTTTGCACTTGCTTGAAAATTTCACACGCAGGTAGTCTACCTCATCGGGGCGCAGCTCATGTCCCGAAGGGTCGTCCTCAACGTCCACGTAAAAGCTGTCGCCGCCCTGCTTTTCCAATTCGCGTATCTTTTCAAGGATCGCCAAGCGCTCGGGCGACCTTTTCTTCATACTATTACGCATCATACGCCTCCTCGAAATTGATTTTTTGTGGCGTCAGAGGCTCGGTGATCAGCACGCGACGGAAATTGTTTGGCTGCGTGCTGATACGAAGCGCGTTTTGATGCAGTGCGCGATTGGCACGGCGGTGTCCAAGTCTGCCCTTCAGCCCGAACGATCTTTGCATGGCGCGCAATTCATCGTAAAACGGCGTCATGGCGGCGTACTTCCAAAAGTATTCGCGATAGATGGTGTTCTTGTAAAGCCACGGCTTATAAAACATATTGTAGTGAACAAGATTTGGAACGCCATCGTAGCGGTCGTCGATCGACATTTTGTTCCAGCCCTTATCCAGATACAGCACGCGGTCGCGGCAAAGCACGTTGAGGTAGTCCTGATCGGGGCAGACGGTATCAAAATGATAGGTCGTGAGCAGGTAGATAAATTTGCGCTCGATCTGTTGCACACGAAATTGGTCAAGGTTCATCAGCAGAACGCCCGAATTGAAATAACGGCGGTATGGGATTCCCAAGCCCTCCTCGGCATAGCGACGAAAATCGCGGTGGCTTGCCACGATGTCGTCCGAGACCGCGCCAAGCATTCTCTGCCCCAAGGGAATGTTGTACAGCCCCGACACGTCACCGTTCACGGCAATGTCGGCGTCGAGATAGATCGCCTTATGATATTGCGGAAACATCGACGCGATAAACAGACGGAAATAGATCGAAACGGTGTAATAGTCACGCAAATTCAGCCGCTCGGCGATCGGTGCTATCACAGAACTGACGTCCACGGGACGGATCTCGACGTTCTCGCGCTCCATGGCAAGAATGTGTGAAAGTCTCGACGCATCAAGTCCGTTATTGAGAATATGGATGCGGTATCGGTAATCGGGCGACGCGTTTTCGATCAGCGAGCGGATCGAGACCGCCAGAAACGGCAGATAGTTGTTATCGGACGAGAAAAAGATCGGAATGACCGATGCGGCAGTATACATGAGAAATACCTCCTTGAATTGCTTGGAAATTTGGATTTGGTCGGCGGTGCCGTCCTTGACCTCATTATACCAAGCCTGCCGCATTTTTACAACCTACTCCTGCCTCTCACCCCTCTATCCTTTGCGCACCCCCACTCCAAAAACAGTAGAATGGCACTCTACCCAGAGTAGAATTGCCGTTTTTTGCCCTATTGGGGGTGGAAAAGGGCGTTTTTTTGGGGAACTTTTGAAAAAAGTTCCCCAAGCCCCTCAAAACCTTTAACGCATTGATGGGTAAGATATAAACGATAATACTCTGCCCCGTTCTTTTATTCAGGGCATAAGTGGGAATGCTTGCGGACAGATCGTTAGATTGTGCAATTCCTTAGCCGCTTTTCTCTTTGACACTAAAGGCACAAAGAGAAAAGCTATCAAAAGAGAAATGCCGTAAGGGGAATTTCGCCCCTTGCGAGGGGCGAGGAAGGGCGTTGCCCCTCCACCCCACGAGCTTTTGAAAAAGCTCGACCAAAACTTTTACCTCACTGACGAAAGTCGTTAGTTTTCTTGCTCGCCAATTACGTCGTCTTATTTTTCTTCTTTTTGCGTATAGCGCGAATGATAAACACCACGCCCGTTGCAATTCCGCCAAGCAGGATCAACGTAGGTAATGCCTCGGCAAGCCAAATGGCAAAGTCCTGCATGCCTACCGCGAAATTGCTCCAGCCTTCCTTGAACGCCGCGCCGAGACGGCTTCCAAAGCTTCGGCTCTCACTCACCTCTGTGAAATGAATGACCTCATTGACCGTCAGATTGACGGTGGAATAAGCAACCTTACTGTCGTATCGGTTGATCTGTCCCTGATAGACCGCGATCTGCTGACGCACCTCGGAAAGCCTTTGGTTGACCGTCAGCCACAGGTCGTAATCCTTAGCGGTCTCGGGTTGCTCCAGCACCTGCATGAGCGAGTCACGCTCGACCTTCAATTCCTCCAAACGCGCCTCGATCGAATAATAGGTCTCGCTGATATCCTCAACGTAGGACTTATTCGACGTGATATTGAACAGCGTACCGACCGAGCCCACGAACGCCTCTGCCTTCTCGGCGGGAATGCGGATCGTGTAGGTTGCGTAGCGTGTGTAGGAATCCGACTTGTTATTCAGGCTCTTATTGGACGACGTGGAGCTTTCCACGTATCCGCCGTTTTCGTTGACCAGCGTATTCAGCGACGCGATCGCGCCGTCAAAATCCTTGGTCTCAGATCCGATGTCAAAGGTCTTGATGATCTTGCGCTCAGCGTCTGCAGGGACGGTGACCGACTGACCCACGTCGGCAAAGCCGCCGCCAATTTCGGTCTTCCCTGCCTCGCTCGGGGATTCTACCATGTTGTCCTCCATAGCCATGCCGTCCTTGGATGACGAACACGAAACAAAACCGACAACAACCGCCGAGAGGATCAGCAACAGTGCTAAAATTTGTGTGAAACGTTTTTTCATTGCAATAATATCCTTTCAGAAATAGATTTCTCGAATGTATAAATCAAGGCGAATCAGATTTTGACATGGCGCAAACTCCTTAGCCGCTTTTTCTTTTGGCATTGTAGGCGCAAAAGAAAAAGCTAACAAAAAGAAAAGCGCCGAAAGAGGAATTTCGCCGTCTGCGGACGGCGAGAAGGGCTACGCGCCCTTCACCCCGCAAACTTTTGAAAAAGTTTGATCAAAACTTTTATCTCACTGACGAAACTCGTTAGTTTCGCTTCGCGCCCCTCACACCAGCTTATCGATCAGCGCACGGAACTCCGCGCGGTCGGGGTGAGACGTGAGATCAAGCGAGTTGAGCGTTTCAAGAATCCCCTGAAGCGTTGCGCCGTTCGAATAGCGGCTTTGATGCAGGATCATCACAGTCTGGATCAGGCAGCAGAGGTATTTCATATCCTCGCTGACGGTTGCCGAAAGATTGGCAGCCCCCAACTCATATTCGTTGAGAAGCGACTGCGTCTCTCCGGGATTTTTATAGCGAACGGCAAGCGCCAGCCAAGACTCGGTCGCCGCACGCGCGCCCTCGTTCAGCGTCAGCTCGTAGCAAACCGTCACCTGATGCCCCGCACCGACTTCACCCGCATCCTTAGTGTCGTCGTCAAAATCTTCCTTGTTCAAAATACGGTTTTCGTAACCGATGAGACGGTAAGAGGAGACGTAACGCGTGTCAAAGGTCAATTGCAGCTTCACGTCCTCGGCGACCGTGTAGAGCGTGCCGAGCAGATCCGAGCCAAGCACCTTTTCGGCTTCGCTCTCGCCGTCGATATAGTAATATACACCGTTGCCGTTGTCGGCATGCGTCTCCATTTTTGCGTCCTGATAGTTCCCCGTGCCAAAGCCCATTACAGACAGGTAAATGCCCGCAGCTCTCTTTTCCTCGATAAACGCCTTGAGCTGCTCCTCGGACGAAATGCCTACGTTCAGGTCGCCGTCGGACGCCATAATGATGCGGTTGTTACCGCCCTCGATGCGGTTCTTTGCCGCGATCTCGTAGGCACGCTCCAAGCCTGCCTGCCCATTGGTGGAACCGTAGGCAGAGAGGTCGTTGATCGCCTTCAAGATACGGTCGCGCTCATTGCCCGCGCATCCGTCAAGCACCACGGCTTCCTTGCCCGAATAGGTCACGATCGATACCCTATCCCGCGCGGTGAGCTGGTTGACCAGACTCGAAAAGGTCTTTTGCAAAAGCGGAAGCTTGTCGGGATTGTTCATCGAACCCGACACATCGATCAGAAACACGAGATTGTTTCCGCTCGACTCCACGGCGCTCTCGGCTTGCATCGTCATGCGCAGCAACACCGTAGACGCACTCCACGGGCAGTCGATAAACTCTGCGTCCACGCCAAACAGCTCGCCCTCGGAAGGCTGACGGACGTCATAGTCAAAGTAGTTGATAAATTCCTCGGTACGGAAGCTCTTTCCCGCCGCGAGAAGCTGATCGAGATTGTAGCCCTGATTGACCAGCTTACGGAAATAAGAGTAAGAAGCTGTGTCCACGTCCGCCGAAAACGTAGAGACGTTATTCTCAGCGGTGGCAATAAAGGGATTTTCCACCACACCGCTCGGCGCGGTCTCGGCGGGTTCTCCGTCGGGCTTTTCGCCTTTAGATGGGTAGATCGAATTGTCGTAGCCGCCGTCGGCAAGATTTTCCGAATCCTTCGACGCGCTACAGGACGCAAAAGCAAGAAGCAGCGTCAAAAGTGCCAGCGTCAATGCCAAAAGTCTGTGTGTTCTTTTCATGGTGATACCATCCTTTCTCATGCAAGAATTTCCGAAATACAGGAGATGAAGCCTTGTGTGGGAAGGATCTCGGCGTTGTAGTCGAATAGCTCGGTGCCAAGGTTTCCTGCCGATGCCTTCAGATACGGCGAGACGACCGTTCCGTCGCCAAGCGTGATCCAAACCTTGCAGGAAAGCGCGGGCGACTCGTTGCCAACATTCGTGCCGCTTCCGAAATGCGCCGTCAGGTTGGCGGACTCGCGCGCAGTCAGGGCGCGGCTGACGCATATCTCGTTGCTGTCGGCATATTGCCAGACCACTCTGACCTCGCCGGAGAAAAGATCCAGCTCCTCCGCCGACGAAACGGTGGTGTAGCTCGCGTTATCACGCTGATTCAGCAAGAGCACATCGAGATTAGCGACCGCAGGTGTCCCGGACGCAGGCGGTGTTCCTTCGTCCTTGACAGAATCTCTGCGATTTGCCAAGAGAAAGGCTCCGACCGACAGCACAAGCGAGAGCGACAGACAAGCCGCCACCAGCATCACGCGGGAGAACGCCGACCTCTGCGGACGGTAAAACGCCGCTTCCTGAATCAGACGGTCGTCGATCTCGCCGATCGCGCGGAACAGGTATTTTGTTTTCTCTGCATTTCTATTCTTCATAGCAGCTCCTGTTCCTCCAATTCTCGGCGCAGTGCCTCGCGCAGACGGTATAGCGTGATCTTGACCTTGGATTCGGTCACGCCCATTCCCCGCGCCACTTCGTCGATCGACTGGGAATAGAAGTAGCGGCGAATGAACATAACGCGTTTTTCGGTCGTTTGCGCGTACAGAAAGCGATTGAGCGCGTCCGCAAGCCTTCCGTTTTCATAAGCGGCGGCCACGTCGTCCCCCGACGGAATACAGTCGCTCAGCTCCTCAAGCACCACGCCCATACCGCCACGCTTTTGGCGGTGGTCGGCACGAAAGCGATCGATCGAGATGCGACGCGTGATCTTGGAAAGAAACGCACCAAGATAGGTCGGACGCGCCACGGGCATTGCGTTCCATGCGTCAAGATAGGTGTCGTTCACACATTCCTCGGCATCCTCACGCGAGTCGAGCAGAGAATACGACAGCGACTTGAGCATGCGCCCGTATTTGACGTCGGTCTCGCGGATCGCATATTCGTTTCGCGCCCAATACAAATCAACGATCTTGTTGTCCTCCATGTTTCCTCTCCTGTTTTTCGGGCTTCACCCTATCAGTCGCCCTTTTTTGCGGTTGGTTACACCTTTTTTAGAAAATTTTTAAAATTCTTTTGCAATTTTTCCAATATGTTCCGTTTCTTATATTATAGCAGAAATTTGAGAGATGTCAAGCGACGTGACCCAACAAACCGACCTTTGCACGTGCAAGACGGGAGCAAAACGAAATATTTTAGAAAAAAAGAAGATTTTTTCAAAAAGGTATTGCATTTTGAAAACAAATATGATATAATAATTGGCGTTGCGAGATGATCGCACACAGGGGTATAGCTCAGCTGGTAGAGTACCGGTCTCCAAAACCGTGGGTCGCGGGTTCGAATCCTCCTGCCCCTGCCAAGAAAAAAGCCAAGTCGTAAGACTTGGCTTTTTTCAGTGAAATTTGCCCTTCGGGCAAGTGAAATAGCTTCGCTGTGAAATATTTGCTCCGCAAATGTGAAATATTCGCTGGCGCGAATGTGGGCAAATTTCATTTCACATCGACCAAAGCCGTAGGCGGCGGGAGATATTTCACAATTTCCGCAAGGAAATTATTTCACTTTCGGCGCAAGCCGAATATTTCACTTGAAATGTTCACAGATTTGTGATATAATGAAGCAAAGGAAGGCGGTGTTACTATGGCAGATTCCAAACTTCGTGATTTATCTACAGATTTTGCGGTTAAAATCATTAAAATGTGCGATGGCGTAAAAGGACATTATTCGCTTGTAAATCAGTTGGAACGTTCCTCAACCTCTATTGGTGCAAATATCCACGAGGCGAACTATGCGCATAGTAAAGCTGACTTTGTCGCGAAGTTTCAAATTGCGTTGAAGGAATGCTATGAAACTGAATATTGGCTTGAATTGTTTGTAAAATCCGAATTGATGGATCGAGAGATTGCAAAAGACTTGTATAATCAATGTGGCACGATCCGCCGAATGCTGATTGCCTCCGTAAATACGGCAAAGGAAGGCGCAAAATGAAAAATTGGATAAAACGGTTATTCAAACCTCCTGTTGATAAAACTGAATTAAGAATAAAAGAATTATTTCAATTTTTATTTGACGATTACGGATTCTCATATGCAAAAACCGATTTGGGAAATCTTGTTGACAAAAGCGGTAAGATAATATTTTATGGACCATTGGATGCATATCAATTATACAATGAAAACCTGTGCATAAATATTGTAAAGTTGGTTCAGCGTGGAGATTATGATATTTATATTACAGAAAAAGCGTCTGACGATCAACACTACATTTTTGATGGAATACATTTGCCCTCAAATTTGGCATACGATCTTCCATTGTTTGCAAGCCATGTAAAATCTGAATTGTTAAACCGCAAAACAATATTTGGAAAAAGCATTTAAGATACATAGCTTCGTTTGCAAGCATGGCGCGAAAGCCCGACAGACCTCGGACAACTTTTTGCACCCATCATCGCCAAGGGACACATCTACCCACCTACCGAAAACCGCGGATCGATTTCGAAAAACTTGTGATATGGATCTATTTTGTAGTGGTATCACAAACAAAAAGGGCGCCCCTTGGGGGGGGC
>JAZRIE010000218.1:0-2346 GCA_045645105.1 Eubacteriales bacterium
CGTAGGTGGTCTCAATTCCCTTTGCGCAAAGCTCGTCGTAGCGACGCTTGGCGCGGCACTCGTTGCTTGCCGTCAGAAAGATCTTGACGTCGGCGTCGGGAAGGGTCACCGTACCGATATCGCGACCGTCCATGATCACGCTGTTCTTGCGTGCGATCTCTCTTTGGGTTTCCAAGAGGAAGGCGCGGACTGCGGGAATGGCAGACACGGCAGATGCGTACATCGACATTTCGGGGGTACGGATGCGGTCGCCGAGGTTTTCTCCGTTCAGATAGACCACCTGCGCACCGTTCTCGTAACCAAGCTCAACCGAAATTTCGGGGAGCAGACGCTCGACGGCGGGAGCATCCTTGGGATCAACGTTTTTGGAGCGGACGTAATAGCCGATGGTGCGGTAAAGCGCGCCCGTATCGACGTAAATAATGCCAAGCTTTTGAGCCAATGCCTTGGCAGCGGTGGATTTGCCCGCACCGCCGGGGCCGTCAATTGCTATACGAATCATATTTGTTCCTTTCGAAATAATTCTTTACTAAAGCACTATCAATTTGATAAAATAATAGCCTGCTAAACAGATGAAAATTGATAAGCCACTTTTTCTTTGCAGGAAAAAGACGGGCGAAAGCTTTTACCCCTTTCGTCTCGTCAATCGTTACCTTCCCACGCGGCGGCACATCCTGCCACGTAGGCGGTGGAAAAGGCGATCTGCAGATTGAAGCCGCCCGTGTAGGCGTCCACGTCGAGGATCTCGCCCGCAAAGTAGAGTCCTGCCACCAGCTTCGACCGCATGGTCTTGGGATCAATCTCCTTGACCGAAACCCCGCCGCGCGTAACGATCGCCTCGTCGATGGGACGGAAATCACGGAGCGGAATACGGATACATTTGAGCGTTTGCACCATTCTCTCGCGCTCCTCACGCGTGATCGAATGGATCTTCTTGCGCCCGTCGATCCCGCAAAGACCGATAAACGGCGCGATCATTTTTTGCGGCAAAAGATCATCCAGCGCGTTGATCAGGTCGCGGTTGCGGTACTTTTCAAAGTCCGAAAGCAGGCGCGCGTGGAGCGTTTTCTCGTCGAGCGCGGGCTTCAGATCAATGCATGCCTCGTAGCGTCTCTTGCGAATATCCGACAGATGCGCCGATGCCGAAAGCACGAGGGGTCCCGTCAGACCGTAATGCGTAAACAGCATCTCGCCAAAGTCGTCGTATACCGTCTTGCCCGACTCCGCGTCGACCACACGAAGCGACACGTTGCGAAGCGACAGCCCCTGCAACGACGCGCAAAGCCTTCCCTCTGCCACGATCGGCACAAGCGAGGGGGCAAGCGGTGTGACGGTATGACCCGCCGTTGCGGCAAAGCGATAGCCGTCGCCGTCCGAGCCTGTCATAGGATAGGATTTTCCTCCCGTACAGACCACGACCGCGTCGGCAAGCATCTCGCCGTCCGAGGTGATCACGCCAACGGCGCGACCGTCTCGGATAATAATATTGTCTACTCTTTTTTGAATGATATGCACGCCGAGTGCGCGACAGCTTTTTTCCAATGCCGCCACAATATCCCCTGCTCTGTCGGACTGCGGAAAGACGCGCTTTCCGCGCTCGGTCTTGAGCGGCACGCCAAGCCCCTCGAAAAACGACTTGGTGTCCTCGGTGGAAAAACGCGAAAGCGCGGTATAAAGAAAGCGCGGATTGGTGGGCACGTTCGAGAGAAACTCGTTCAGATCACAGTCGTTGGTGACGTTGCACCGTCCCTTACCCGTGATACGAAGCTTTTTTCCCATACGGTCGTTCCGCTCAAGGAGCGTGACCTCAGCCCCATTCTCTCCCGCCGCGATCGCCGCCATCATGCCTGCGGCTCCACCGCCAACGATCAGAACGCGCGTGGTGTCACGATTTTCTGGTGTCATAAACGTCATACTTCTCCCATACTTCTTCAAGGGTACGGAGACGTGCGGCAAGCTCGTCGTGCTTCTTGCGCGAGACCGCCACCACGAGCGCATTGATGATGCTCAAGGGGGCTACCAGCGTATCCACGAAGGAGACCATGTCGCTCTGCGCAATGAGAAGCTGATTTGCGTAAGACGCGATCGGTGCAAGCTTGCTATCCGTGAGCGCCACTACGTTGGCGTTGCGACTGCGTGCGTATTCCACGGCGTTGATGATGCGCTTGGAATAACGCGGAAAGCTGATTGCGATCATCACGTCACCCTCGCCGATACGCATGATCTGCTCGAACATTTCACTGCCTGAGGTAGTCTGCACGAAGACGACGCGGTCAAAGATCATGCGAAGATTGTAGTTGAGAAAGCCTGCAAGCGACGACGACGAGCGCACGCCTATGATATAAA
>JAZRIE010000219.1:0-14115 GCA_045645105.1 Eubacteriales bacterium
TTATTAAAAGAAGCTCGTGATAAAGATTTCAAGTCCGATAAAGATCAGGATCGAGCCGCCCAAAATACCAGCCTTGCCTGCAAGCCGCGTTCCCGCCTTCTTGCCGATCAAGATTCCTACGGAACAAATGATAAACGTAACAAGCGCAATGAGCACCGCCGCAATGATCGCCTCAAACAGCTCGTACTCGGCAATGGTAAAGCCGACCGAAAGCGCGTCGATCGAGGTCGCCACACCCTGCACCAAAAGTGCCGCAAGCCCTACCTTGGTCGGCTCGCACTCGTCACATTTGCACGAAATGCCCTCATAGAGCATCTTGCCGCCAATGTATCCGAGCAATGCCAGCGCGATCCACGGAATGAATTTTTCAAACGTCTGAAAATGCTGTACAACGGTATGTACGCAGACCCAACCGATCATAGGCATGAGTGCCTGAAAAAAAGCAAACAGCCCTGCCACGCCACACATCTTGCGCGTGGGCATAGTCGGCTCGTTCATACCATTTGCCAACGACGCCGAAAACGCGTCCATGGCAAGTCCAACGCCTAATAAAATACTGTTGAAGAAAAATTGAAAATTCATTTTCCCACTCCCCTTTTCTCCTGCTTCCTTTTTCATAAAAAAACGAGCACGGCAACGCCATACCCGAAGTTTAAGAAACAAAAGACTTCATGTATAGCTCTGTCGGTTATACATGAGTCTCGCAATTTGAAGCAAGCCAGACCTTGTCGGTCAGTATGTTGACTTGCTACGCCGAAACGCTCGCTACTCCCTCATAATGCTTCATTATTATAACACAACCATAGGTCTTTGTCAATAGAAATTGCTAAATATTGGCTCTTATATTCTTTTTGCAAAGATTAGCAATGGCTAACTATTAAAGAACAAATCAGTTAGCCATTGCTAATCTTTTTTTGGAGACGATCACGACAAGCCCAACTTCAAAAGCTTCTCGTATACGCGTGTAACCGACTCGGTCATTGCCGCCGCCGTGTAAAAGCGCTCGTAACGATCCCGCGCGGCACGACGCATTTTCGATTCCAAGACGCAATCCGAAGCGATCCGACCGATCGCCTCGGCAAGAGCGTCGACATTTCCGACGGGATAAACAATCCCCGCCATGCTGTCTCCGATCATGGCGCGGTTTCCGCCGTAGTCGCTGACGATCGCGGGAACACCTGCGCTCATGCCCTCGGAAATGGCAAGACACGAGGTCTCCGTACCGGACGAGCAGTTGACGTTGACGCGCAACAGCCGATAGATAAGTGCCATGTCCTTTACAAATCCCGTAAACGTGACCGACGACTCCAATCCAAGCGTCTCACACATCACCTCAAGCTCGGCACGGCGCGATCCGTCTCCAACAACGAGAAAGCGAAAGGACCGCCACGGATATTGTTCAGTCAGGCGCTTTGCCGCGCGCAAAAAGGTCTCGTGCCCCTTGCAAGGCTCAAGACGCGCACAGATGCCTACGGTAAACGCATTGGCTGCGATCCCCCAACGCGCCCTCGCCGATTCCAGCTCGGATTCGGTCACCTCTCGCACCGCTTCCGAGCCATTGATGATCACGTCGATCCGCTTGCGCGGAATTCCAAGCATTGTCAGGTTTTCCGCCGCCGCGTCCGCCGTTGCGATCACACGCTCGGAAAGCGCACGGTTCCAAACACCACCAAGCCACCGCACAGCCCCCAGACGCCATATGCCCTCGGGCGGATAACAGCAATGCCGCGTGTGCATGACGATCGTCCCGCACCGTTTCCCCGCCCAGCGCGCGCTCAGCGCGGCATTCGCGTGGACAATATCGACCTTTTGGTCGCGGATCACGTCCATCAATTCGCGAACCGACGCCGCCGAGAGCCGATCACAAGGATGCGACAGCTCGCAGATCGGAATCTTCAATTCCACGATGCGCTCGCAGAGCGCACTGCCGCGCGGCAACGCAACCACGCTCTGTACGCGCGAGGGATCAAAGTTGCGCAAAAGCGACGTCAAAAGCACTCCCGCGCCGCCGATGTTCTCGTCGCTGATCACGTGTAAGACCTTCATTTTCTCTTTCCTCTCCAAAAAAAATCCGTACACATAGTATGTACGGACATTGTCTTTCAATATTCAATTAATAGCTTTAAACCCGTTACTTTTTATCGGGGTTAAAACAGTTCTAATTCTTATTCTAATATTTTCAAATCTATTACCGCAATCCGTTCCAGAAAACACCTAAATCGCCGACGGGATCGACCCCACGTGCAATCATCAGATAGTTGCGCAGGACTCCGTAAAGGATCAGAAGTACCGCAAAAACAATCCAAATCCATCCCGGAAGCGGCAACAAATTGGTATGTCCACGCAAAAGCCGCACAAACGCCCACACGTCAAGTCCGATCGCTACGATCACCAAAAGAACGACGAACGCATTGTAAGAGAATGCCTCGGCAATCTCCAAGCGCAACAGCGACGATACGGCACGCGTTCCACCGCACAGAGGGCAATATAAAAAGAATCGATCGTGGAGCAGACAGCCCGTGAATAGCGCAGAAATTCTTTGCGCAACGCTTCGGTAAAGCGGAAAAAGTAAAATTGCCGCAAGCAGAGCTATATGCACGAGCAAGTAGATCTTGCCCGACTTTTTCTGTATCATGCTTCGCGCCTCCTTTCTATGTCTACCAATATCATAGCACAAATAGAAAAATTTTTCAAGGAAAAGATTGCATTTTTCGAAAGTTTATGATATAATTGTTTAAAGGAAAGATCGATTTTATTCTGGGTTCGTTCTTTTCTATCAAATGCAAAGGAGAAGCCATTGTGAACAACCAATTTGATTATTCTCAACCCAATGAACAGCCCCCTTTTATGCCGAGCTATGACATGATACCGCCCACCGAAAAAAAGAGTGGTAGGGGCTTTGCCATCGCATCGCTTTGCCTTGGTATTGTGTCGCTGTTTCTCTGCTGTTGTTGCTGCTGCGGATATTATGCCGCCATTATTACAAGTATTCTCGCTATCGTGTTTGCCGCCCTCTCCAAGAGTACCTCGGGAAAAATGTCGGGCATGGCGATCGCGGGGCTGATCCTCGGTATCATCGGAATATTGTTGTTCCTGTTCTTCCTTGTGATGGAGATTTCGGGAATTGCGGAGCAGATCATGATAGAGACTCTTGAGGACACCTACGGAATGCCCTATGAGGACGTTTTGGAAAGCATGGGGCTTAGCGACTATTACGGTCTTGAATAAATCCTTTTAACACACAAATACATCCCCGCCGTGCGGTATTTGCTGCGCGGCGGGGATGTTGTTATTGTTCCGATCAAGCGTCAAATTCGTCGATCGTCTTGGTCTTGATCTGCGGACAACCGACGGGAACCTCATAACCGATCTCGGTGGGTGCCGCCCAACGGATACCGTTGGCAATAATGCGCTGTACATGCTGATTGTAGAAGGACTTACAGGTCTCGTGACCGGGCTGGAAATAGAAGACCTTACCCGCACCACGGACAAAGCACGCACCTGAGCGCATGATATGTCCATCCTCGAACCAACTACCAAACACAAGCGCGTCCGGCTGGGGAATGTAGAAGGGCTCGCTGTAAAGCTCCTCGCGCTCCAATGTGAAGTGATCGGGGATTCCTGCCGCAATGGGGTGCGACGGCATCATGTTCCATACGATCTCACGCTGGTTACGTCCCCACGACAGGTTTCCGTTCGTCCCAACGATCGCACGGAAGGGCTTACTATGGTGTCCCGAGTGCAGTGCGACAAAGCCCATCTTGCCGTTTTTGCGGCAGAAAAATCCAGAAAAACAGGAAAAATCGTTGAGATCGAGATCTAAACGACTGCCAAACGTTACATAAAGAGCCACGCACAACAATGCCCCCGACAGGTAAAAAGCTGTCGGGGGTTATCATTTTCATATGACACAATATCTTTTAGCATTGTTATTTCAGCTCCACAACCGTCACGCCACCGTCGCCCTCGCCGTATTTGCCAAGGCGGAAGCAATCGATGCGTCTGTCATTTTTCAGGTGTTGCCACAAAGCGTTTCGGAGCGCGCCCGTTCCCTTTCCGTGAATAAGGCGGACACGACCGAAATTAGCAAGCACGGCTTCGTCGAGATACTTGTCCACCGCCAGCCACGCCTCGTCGCCAAGCAGACCGCGCAGATCGATCTCGTCGCGGAAATCACGGTTGACCTTTGCGTGAAAATCTGATGCAGGCTTGCTCTTTTTGCCGCTGATGACCTGCGGCTTTTCCACGATCAGCTGTAGATTGGAAAGCTTGGTGCGCGTTTTGAGGATCCCCGCCTGCACCATGACACTGCCACTCTTGTCGGGTGCTTCCAGAAGCACGCCTTCCTTGTCAATGTTGACGATATAGACCTTATCTCCCTTTTTCAGGTCGCGCGGAAGCACGTATTGCTCGTTCTTGCGCTCCTCAACGGGATTGACCTTGTCGTCGTTCTCGCGAATGGCACGGCGCACCGCCTGCCTCGTTTTTTCAAGCTCCTCGGCAAGCCGCCCCGCTTCCTCTGCCTTTTTTGCTTTCTCAAGCTGTGCAAAGACAAATTCGCTCGACGCACGCGCACTTTCAAGCATCTGTTGTGCCTTTTTGCGGTTTTGCTCGATCTCGCGCTCTGCCTCAAAGAAGCGCGTTTTGAGATCCTTTTCTGCGTCTGACACCATACGTTCGTATTCGCGCTTGAGCCGCTCGGCTTCCTCGCGGTTGCGATCGGCTTCCAGCCGCGTCTTCTCCAGCTGCTCGATCACTTCCTCAAAGCGTTGATGCTCGCCCTTGACGTGATGCTTGGCAAGCGTTATGATCTCGGACTGCAATCCCAGCTTTTCGGAAATGGCAAACGCGTTGGATTTTCCGGGCGTTCCGATCATGAGACGATAGGTGGGCTTCAAGGTCGTCACGTCAAATTCGCAGGAGGCGTTTTGTACGCCCTCGGTATCCAACGCGTAGGTCTTCAGCTCGGTGTAGTGTGTCGTCGCCGCACACATCGCGCCTGCGGCACGCACCGTCTCGATAATGGCAACCGCCAATGCAGCGCCCTCAACGGGGTCGGTTCCCGCGCCAAGCTCGTCGAACAGGCACAGCGACCGCTCGTCCACCTCATTCATCACGCGCACGATATTGACCATGTGCGACGAAAACGCGGAAAGCGACTGCTCAATGCTCTGCTCGTCGCCAAGATCGACGAGAATTTTATCAAATACGCAGATCGACGATTCGGGATCGGCAGGGATATGCAGTCCCGACTGCGTCATCAGCGCAAACAGACCGATAGTCTTCAACGTGACCGTTTTACCGCCCGTATTGGGACCCGTGATAATGAGCGTATCGTATCCGTTCCCCATTTGAATGTTGGTGGGAACCACCTTTTTGGGATCGATCAGAGGATGACGCGCGCGACGAAGGTCCAGCGAGCGATTGCCCGCGATGACCGCCTCACTTGCATGCATGCGCAAGGAAAGCTCAGCGCAGGCAAACGCGAACGCCAGCTCGGTAATATTCAGGTAATTGAGCCGCAGAGACTCGGATGCCGCGCTGACGTCGGACGAAAGCGAGAACAGGATCTTCTCGATCTCGTGCTCCTCCTTCGATTGAAGCATCCGCAATTCGTTATTGGCATCGACGATCGCCATCGGCTCGACGAAGATGGTAGCCCCCGACGACGACGTGTCGTGGATCAATCCCTTCATCTCGTTTTTACACTCCGCCTTGACGGGAATAACGTAGCGACCGTTGCGCATGGTCACAAGATTTTCCTGTAGGATCTTGGAGTAAGAGCCGTTGATATAGTGCTGCAGGGTCTCCTTAATGCGGTTATTTGCCTCGCGAATCTTTCTGCGAACCTCGGCAAGCTCGCGGCTTGCCTCGTCGGCGATCATGTCCTCGGAAATGATCGACCGCGTAATGCGCTCCTCCAGATGCCGATTGGGCAACAGCCGCTCGAAGATCGCGTCCAGCGTGGTATCAAAATTCTTATTGTTTTTCAGATAATCGACAAGACCGCGTGAGGCACGCAATACCCGCGCCACCTCCAACAGCTCGCGTGTGGTCAGCATTGCCCCTTTTACGGCACGCTCACACGCCTCGGAGACGTCCTTGACCGAGCCAAACGGTGGCATTCCCTTGACGTCACACAGGCGACGCGCATCGGTAGTACGGTGCAAACGCCGCAAGACCTCAACAACGTCCGCCGAGGGCATAAGCCGATATGCCATCTCCCGCGCGCCCTCAGTGGGGGCGCAATCGGCAAGCATAGCGCAGATCTTATCAAATTCTAACGTGACTAATGTTTTTTCGGAAAAGCTCATTGTTTCGTTCCTTTTGTCGGTACTTTCATCGAGTGGTAAAAATTCAGTGTTTCAAAGCCGTGACCGATATGGGAGAGCAGATAGGTCTCGGCGCAGGAAGCGAAGGCACGAAGATCGTCGGCGTCGGACAGCTCAAAGGCAAACAACCGTGACAACGATGCCGACGAAACGTACCGCATTGCCGCGCAGACCGCAGGGGTGATTGGACACAGCACGTCCGCCTCGCGAATATCGTCGTATGCCCCCATCGGGCGCGAGTTCTTCCCTCGCTTATGCAAACAGTCGGCGCAAAGAAGCGCGCCGTTCATCACGTCAAGATACATTTCCTCTGCTTCGCCTCGGCAAAGCGCGCATCCGTCAAGATCGGGCGCATAGCCCGAAAGCACGGCGGCGCGCAGCTCAAACGCTCCCTTGATCAGCTCCTGCGGATAAAGCTCCCCGCTGACGGCATACAGTGAGTTGAGCGATAGTCTGAGCATATCCGAGGCTTCCTCACCCTCGTCGGTCAGCTCGCAGGCGAGATCGCAAAAATACGCCGCAAGATTGAGGCTGTCAATGCTGGAGGAAAGCCCGTAAAAGCTTTGGATCGGTGTGCCGTCCTTTAGAACTCGCAGTCCCGATCGCCGATAAAACTCAAAATTTGCATAGGTGTACATCTGACTGACCGCCATTTGCCCACGCCTCATGGATTTGCTTCCGTTGGAGAGCAGAGTGATCCGCCCCTGCTCGGCGGTCAGGACCGAAAGATAGCGGTCGTGATCTCCTGCCGAACGCACGCGTACCACCAAGCCGTTGATCGCCTCGTGTTGCATTGACAGTCACTCCTCTCGAAAGAATTACTCTTCTGTATACCCGAAATTCAAAATGCCTCTTTGGCTATCGCGCCAATTTTCCTTGACCTTCACCCAAAGGTTGAGGTAAACCTGACAGTCCGTCATTTTTTCAAGATCATCGCGTGCGTAAGAACCGATACGCTTGAGTGTCTCACCGTTCTTGCCCACAAGTATCCCCTTGTGCGAGGCCTTTTCGCAATAGATCTCGGCACGGATGCGCACAAGACCCTCCTCCTCGCGGTATTCCTCGATCACCACGGCAACGCCGTGCGGGATCTCCTTATCCAACGCGCGCAAAATCTTTTCGCGAATAATTTCCGCCGCCATCTGTCTCTGTGGCTGATCGGTGATCATATCCTCGTCGTAAAACCACTCGCCCTCGTGGAGAAGCTTGGCACACTCGTCCATCACCTCGTCCACGTACTTGCCCTTTTTCGCAGAGATCGGAACGACGGCAAAAAAATCGTGCAACGCGGCATAGGCGGCAATGGTTGCGGCGATCTGCTCGCGTCGATAAAGATCGACCTTATTGAGCGCAAGGATCGCGGGCGTTTCGGATTGCTTGAGATATTTGATGACGTTCTTTTCCACGTCGCCCGGCTCAAAGCCCACGTCGGCAACCAGAATGACCGCGTCGCCGTCCTGCATGGCACTGTTGGCGGTCTTTACCATAAAATCGCCCAACGAATTTTTGGGCTGAAAAATACCCGGTGTGTCCAAAAAGACAAACTGATCCTCGCCGCGCGTCTCGATCCCCGCGATACGGTTGCGCGTGGTCTGCGGCTTTGAGGAAACGATGGCGATATGATCACCGAGAATACTGTTGAGAAGCGTCGATTTTCCCACGTTGGGGCGACCGACGATCGAAATAAATCCTGTTCTTTTCATGAATGATCCTTGCCTTTTTTATTGGTTGAAGTATGCGCGCACATCGTCCTCAAGCACGTTGATCTCGTCGCCCGTGTCCTCGTTAAGAAGCTTGCAATAAACCACCACACCGGTAAGGTCGTCGGTGGTTGCAAACAAGCGGTAATGCGGCTCGATGTCAATGCGGATCAGCGTAGTGTTTTTCCCCTCCTGCACGCTTTCCTCGCACATATATTTCGTCAACTGCTTTTTGAACAGATCTCCATCCTGCTCGGAAAGAGTGATCACGTCATACAGCTTCATCTGAGGTCTACCGTCCTGCTCCTGCCCAAAGTAATGCTTTGCCTCAAGAACGAATATTGGACCTAAAACCAGCAAGAACATCCCAATGGTGATCAAAAACGTAAGCAGACGGACGTGACGTGTAAAAAAGGTCTCAGTCTGCCCCTTTGTGTCCATATATGCGGCTTCGCGTTCGTTTTTCCACTTACTCATATCGGTATCTCCTTTATTATTGCGAAACGGATAGTCCCAGAATATCCATAATCTCACTTTGACGGCGGCGCATATCGGTCTCGTCGTCCTCGCTCGTCTCGTGATCGTATCCCAACAAGTGAAGCATGCTATGTACGGTCAGAAAGGCAACCTCACGTTCAAAGGAGTGTCCGTATTCCTGCGCCTGCAGTTCGGCTCTCTCCAAAGAAATAACAATGTCTCCAAGCATTCCCACAAGCTCGTCCACGGGCGGCTCCTCACTCTCCCCCGAATAATCAAACAGGGGGAAGGAAAGCACGTCGGTAGGGCGATCGATCCCGCGGAACTTTTTGTTCAGCTCGTGGATCCCCGCATTGTCGGTAAAGGTGACCGACACCTCAGAGGCGTTTCCGTACTGCTCGTAATCGAGCGTCGCCTCGATCGCGGCACGCACGAGCATTTTCAGCTTGTAAGGAATGCGCAGCTTGTCCTGCTCATTTTCAAAATAGATCATCATGTTCATCTTTCTCATTGGTCGTTTCCTCCTGAACCGTTTTTGGGATCGCGCTGTGCACGGAATTTGGGCGTTGCCTTTTTCTCAGCGTCCCTGCGCGCCAGCTCGCGATCGTATTTTTCATATGCCTGAATGATCTTTTGCACCAATCTGTGACGCACCACGTCTCGCTCGGAGAAATAATGGATCCCGATATCCTCGATGCCCGAAAGGATCTTGACCGCCGTGGAAAGTCCGCTTTTTTGTCCACGCGGCAGGTCGGTCTGGGTCAGGTCTCCCGTAACCACCGCCTTGGAGTTAAAGCCAAGCCGCGTGAGGAACATTTTCATCTGCTCGGGCGTGGCGTTTTGCGCCTCGTCGAGAATGATAAAGGAATCGTCAAGCGTGCGTCCTCGCATATACGCCAAGGGTGCGATCTCAATCACGCCCTTTTCCACCAGCCTTTGGTAGTTTTCCGTCCCCATCATCTCGTAGAGTGCATCGTAAAGCGGGCGCAGATATGGATCGATCTTACTTTGCAGGTCCCCCGGCAGAAAGCCGAGCTTCTCTCCCGCCTCGATCGCAGGGCGCGTGAGGATAATGCGGCTGATCTGCTTTTCGCGCAATGCCTTGACCGCCATTGCCACCGCCAAAAAGGTCTTACCCGTACCCGCGGGTCCCACACCAAGCACGATCGTGTTTTTGCGGATCGACTCCACGTATTGCTTCTGCCCCAGCGTCTTTGCCTTGATCGGCTTGCCCTTCATAGTCAGGCAAATGCACTCGTCACCAAGCGATACCAAGGAAGCGCCCTCGCCCGCACGGACCATATCAATGGCATATTGCACCGATTGCTCGGTCAAAACATCGGTCTTGGCACAAAGCCCATGCAGGTAGGCAACACACTGCGACGCCGACTCGACGGCGGCATCGTCCTCGCCCTCGATCACGATCACGTCTCCCGACTCGCTCTCACGGTTGCGCAGACTGACCGAGAACTGCTGCTCGATGAGCGCAAGGTTGGAATCAAAGCTCCCGAATATTTTTGCGGCGGCACCCGCATGCTCCATACGGACGGTTTTACGGTTCATAGCTCCCCTTTCGGTTATGGAAGGATTTCAAATTCCTGCTGTACGGCAATATCCTCAATACAGGTCACGGTACAGCGTAGGATCAGTGCGGTCTCGGTCAGGGTAGTCTCGATCCGCTTTGTGAGTAGCTCGGTATTGTCTGAAAGCGACGACATTTGACGGTCCAGCTCCTCATACGCCAGCGACAGCGCCGCCTCGGGCGTGCGCGTAGCGGTCACCATAGTATACGGCAGACGCTTTTCGACCTTGACCGACAAGGGTAATCTCCGACCATTCGGCAGAGAAAACTCCCTATCCTTATTTATTATATCACACATCCCCCCCTCATTTCCACTATTTTCAAAAATTTTTAACGAAAAATTGAAGAAATTCAGCGTGATCCTGTTACATTTCTCCTCTCCAAGCAGTTTTTTCTCGTATGAAAGCGGAACCTCCACCAAAAATTCGCGCTCGGTGCGTGCCAATATCTTCCCCGCGGCGCGCGTATAACGCACGCCAACCGTTTGGCTCTCGTACAAGCCGCTAACCAAAAGCTCCCCTCGGCGTACCGCCTGACCGATGCTGACGATTGCATTTCCTCGGTAAAGCTCGATCAGCTCGATCTGTCCGTCCATAGCGGCGACGAGATTGGCAGGCTTACCACGCTCCTCCTCGGGCGGTGCGGGAGTATGCTCGATCACCTGCACCTCCGCCACCGTCCCGTTGATGCGAACGGCGATCCATGAAATGCGGTTGGAGGCAATCAGCACGCGATTTTCAAGCTGCTCGGTCTGTACCGACGGAATATAGCTTCCCACTCCAAAACCGCAATCCCGCAGCTCCTCAAGCACCTCTCCCTCACTCATTTCGGCATTTCCCAAAACGCGCACGTCCCAAACAAATCGACCCGAAAGGACCAGCAAAGCCACCGAAAGCAGTCCCCCGATCATCAACCCCGCTCGCCCACGGTAACGCCAAAGAAGGAGCGGAAGTCCTCCGCTACGCAGGATCCGAAGCTGAATCCCTCTTGCGGCACAAAGTCTTGATAGTCTTTTTGCCGCATATACCGAGACCGAAAAAGCGATCGCCCCGTTGTCCGCGCAAACAAAATCACAGTAGGAGATCCCGTATTGAAGACAAATATTCAGCAGCTCCGTACCGCTCTCCGCATCGGTCAGTACCCGTCTGCTCCCCGTCAAAAAAAATATTGGATTCATTCTTTGCTTCCTTTTCGTTGTTCTTGCTCGCGGTCCGACATCGAAAAATACCGCACCGACTCTACACACCCCTCTACGTTGACCGTCCCGCCCGTAAAGGACGCGCAATAGAGCCGTTCTCCAGAGACCGCCACGCCGACCCTTCCCGCATCAAGACGGATCTCCTTGGGAGAATAGTGCAAAATGCGCTGACACCCATATACCGTCGCACCGCACCGTCCTCGCAAAACGATCAGCTCCTTTGACAAAAGACCTGACGCGCCATACCGCACGGCGAGCCGTTGTCGAATCCCCTTTTTTTCCTCGTTCTCCATACATTCGCCCCCTTTTTTTGCATCTGTTGCGCCGATTGGCATAATATTTCTCCGATTGGCGTACATTTTGACTGAACCGCTACCATTTTATGCTGAAAAGAGGACGAGAATGACACTCCACCATGTTTCTTGCACCGTAAAAAAAGAAGCCCCGACGATTACGGTCGGTCGCTTTTGCTTTGGTTTTTTTGCCTTATTTTGTCTTGCGCTGATCCTGCGCAATTCACAGATCGCCATTGAATACATCAGTCGAGGACTATTGCTGTGCGCCAAGACCGTGATCCCATCGTTGTTCCCCTTTATGGTGCTTTCCGAGCTGCTCGTGTCGGGCGGGATCGAGGACGCATTGCCCAAATGGGTATTGTCTCCGTTTCGACGCTTGTTCGGGCTTTCCGACGCAGGCTGCTGCGCCGTGCTTCTTGGCTTCCTTTGCGGCTTTCCCGTAGGTGCGAAATGTGCGCTGCTCGCCTACGAGCGCGGACGACTGACCAAAGAGGAGGCCGAACGCACGCTGACCTTTTCCAACAATCCGTCCTCGGCGTTTCTGATCAGCGCGGTGGGCGTTTCACTTTGGGGAAGCCGCCGCTTTGGCATTGCTCTGTACGCCACGGTGCTGGCGGTGTCGGTGATCACGGGGGTCGTAATCAATCGATTGCGAAAAAAAGACACAGCCTCGGTCGCTGTGTCCTTTGAGTCATATTCTTCCGCACGCCCCTTGACGGGGGCTAAGCTATTTACCGAATCGGTGCGGTCGGCAACGGGAAGTATCTTGCTGGTTTGCGCTTACGTCATCTTTTTTTCGGCGTTGATGGGGACCTTGAACATCGCGCTTGCAAGCCTCGATCTGCCATTCGAGATCAGCACGCTTCTGTTTTGCGTCTTTGAAATTTCGGGCGGTGTCAGTCAGGCATCGGCACTCGACAGTCCCCTGCTTGCCGCCGCGCTGTGCGCCTTTGCGGCGGGATGGTCGGGGCTTTCGGTACACTGTCAAGTGCTTTCGGTCTGCGACGGAAAGGGCTTTTCATTCCGCGCCTATTTTCTCGCAAAGCTTGCGCAGGGCTTGCTCGCGGCGTGCATCGTCGCGTTTCTCGTGTATCTTTTTCCTTCGCTGACCGTTCCCGCCGAGAACTGCGTCAGTTAACGTTTTCCTGGCTTTTTTGATACGCGATCCGCTCGTCGCCGTCCGCAAGATGCACAATGCCGCAACGCGTAAAGCCGTTTTTGGCAAGCGAGCGTTGCATGGGGAGATTGTCTCGGTGGGTATCGATCTTCAGATTTTTACACCGATCCAACGCCCACGCAAAGCAAAAGGACGCCACGCCGCGGCGTTGACGGTCGGTCGCGATACGGTGGATCACGCCATAGGGGAGATCGTTGAGCCACGCGCCGCCCTCGATAACACGATAGGTGGGATCCTCTCCCTCGGCATAGTAAAACACACCCACGATCTCGCCGTCGCACTCACACACGCAACAGCACCCACGGGCAATATCCTCACGGATCAATTCCTGCGATGGGTAATGATCCCCCCATTGCGCGGGATTTCCGTTTTCTTTCATAAACGCGCGCGCCTCGGCATAAATTTTCATAATGCCGTCCAATTCACGTGGACAAGCCGGTCTGATTTTCATATTGGTTTCTCCTTATCCCTCACGTTTCCATAATACGACCGCATGGTCACCGCGCGGGGACGAGGCTTCCCCAGGAACACACCGCTGAGCAAAAGTCCCCCCACGAACGCGATACAAAGATAGACGAACAGATTCCCGATGACGGTATATAACGTCGCTTCGTCGCGCATTTCGACCTCTGCGACCGCGTAGCCCTTGGTCAATGGCTCGATCCACGAAAGCGTCTCTCCCGTGGGCGAGATCACCGTGGATATTCCCGTATTGGCGGCACGCACAACGTATCTGCCGCTCTCAATGGCGCGAAGCTGTCCCTGCGACTTGTGCTGATAGACTGCCGCAGAATCGTAAAACCAGCTGTCGTTGCTTGAGATCACCATCAGATTTGCGCCGTCCTGCACAGTGTCGCGCGTCAACTGCTCGTAGATCGAATCAAAGCAGATCAAGGAGCCGATCTTCCCCCACGCGGAATCAAACAGGACGGTGCCGTCACCGGGGGTGACGTCGTTGTCAAGCGCGGACATCTCGGCAAGCGGCGGGATCAGTGTCATGATCACGTCACGCATGGGAACGTACTCTCCAAAGGGGACCAAGTGACGCTTGGCGTAAAAATCCTCGTGGAAGGTTCCGTCGGGCTCCACGTAAAAGAGCGCATTGTAATAAACGTCGCCCTCACCGTACCGAAACGCGCCGACGATCAACGCCACGCCGCATTCCTTAGCAAGGTCGCACACAAAATCCCGTCGGTAGCTCTCTTCGCCGAGATCGTATGGGATCGCAGTTTCGGGCCACACCACAAGCTCCGCCCCCTCTGCCGCCGCCTGCCGCGTCAGGTCGCCATAAATCTCGGTCGTAATATAATAGGCGTCGCCCCCCCACTTATCGTGAGAATCCATGTTACCTTG
>JAZRIE010000220.1:0-2859 GCA_045645105.1 Eubacteriales bacterium
AGCACTTACCGAGGTCAACGAAAAGGGCTACGGGATCGTGATGCCGAGCGTGGAAGACCTGCGCTTGGAGGAGCCCAAGATCGTCAAGCAGGCAGGTGGGTACGGCGTGAAGCTTCGCGCCGCCGCACAGTCGGTGCATATGATCCGCGCCAATATCGAGACCGAGATCAATCCCATCGTGGGGACGGAGCAGCAGTCCGAGGATCTCGTGCGCTATCTGCTCAAGGAGTTTGAGGAGGACCCCAAGAGCATCTGGGCGTCGAATCTGTTTGGCAAGTCGCTTTACGAGCTGGTTGGGGAAGGACTGCATACCAAGCTTGACCACATGCCCGAGGAATCGCGCAAGAAGCTTTCCGAAACGCTCGAGCGCATCATCAACGAGGGCAGTAACGGATTGATCTGTATTTTGCTGTAAATAGAGTTTGGGGAGATTTCTTTCTGGGAAGAAGTCTCCCCAATTTTGGAAAAAGAATAAGAAAGGGAAATAGTTGCTTGCAAAATCTCTTTTTTTGTGATATAATAAGTGTATAGAAAATCAAGGATGATTCATAGGAGATGTATATGGAGAGACAGACTTTTTTTGGGATCGTATTTCTGGTCTTGTCGGTGGTCGGCGTGCTGGTTGCGGTGATCTTTTTGCTTGCGTCGTTGGCTTTTCATAAGGCGGGGAATAAGGAGACGGCGTGGGTAGGTCGTGCGCCTGCAAGCCTGAGAAAGACGAACCATAAAAAGAATGTGACCTTGTATGGCAAGGACCATCTTGGCGGCGGATTAATCAAAACTATGTTTGTCAAAGATATGACGAAGGGAACCTACGTTTATACCGTCGAGGGAAAGCAGTATAAGCGACGGCTGACAAAGTATTTAACCACTGCAAGGCAAATGCCCTATCTTACATCGGTCTTTTATATCAAGCTTTTTCCGCATATTGCTTACTTCAAGGATGATTTTCATTTGTACGGTGTCTACGGACTGTGTATCCTGATGTGTTCCGTGGGATCTTGCTTTTTGGGGATTGATTTGCTTCACCTATAACGATCTGAGGCACCGATCAGATTTCAAACAAAAACAGAAAAGAGAAAATATATGTCACACCCATTCCGTCATTTTCACACCATTACAAAGCACCGCCACCGCGTGATCGCACATTGCTTCCGCGCGGGGATCGGCTTTCAGGGGCTTTTCCACGACCTTTCCAAATACTCTCCAACCGAATTTTTGCCGAGCGCGCGCTATTATCAGGGCACACGAAGCCCCAACGAGCGCGAGCGCGAGGTCTTTGGCTACAGCTTGGCGTGGATGCACCACAAGGGACGAAACCGACACCATTTTGAGTATTGGAACGACGTAAACCCTGCCACCAAGATGTACGAGCCTGTGCGCATGCCGATGCGATACGTCAAGGAGATGTTCTGCGACCGTGTTGCCGCGAGCAAGATCTATCAGGGCAAGGCGTATACGGACGAGCATCCGCTGACCTACTTCCGCCGAGGGAGTGCGCGCAAGAAGATGCACCCCGATACGGCAGACCTTTTAGAGTCGTGGCTCGTGATGCTGGCAGAGAAGGGCGAGCGCGAGACCTTTCAATATATTCGAAGGATCAAAAATCGCACGGAATACGGGAAAAAGCAAGAATAAGAAAAAGGCGGCGCGAACCGATTTGGTTCACGCCGCTATTGCTTTTGGGATCAGCTGAACAGGTTGATGATAAAGCTTACCAGATACGTGAAAACGCTCGACGCTACGAGAATGGTAAGTGCCAACGCGACAATGCGCACGGGCAGGGAATAGGTAGAGGTCTTTTTTGACATGACGGAATATCCTTTCTGATTGGTTTTTTGTTGGTTGTGACAAAAAGGACTTGGGTTTAGATTATACAGAGTCCTTAGCCGCTTTTTCTTTGCAGGAAGGAGGCGCAAAGAAAAAGCTTAGCAAAAAGAAACGCCGAAAGGGGAGTTTCGCGCTCTGCGGAGCGCGAGGGGGGCGTTGCCCCGCCGCCCCACAAGCTTTTGAAAAAGCTTGACCAAAACTTTTATCGCACTGACTCATTTTGTGAGTGCTACTCCCATTGCGGGAATTTTGATCTTTTTGAGCGATTTTGCGCCGTCGGGGATCGAGTCGAGATCGGTGGTGGCGCGGGTAATGGTCTGTCCTTTTTTCAGCGTCATCAAGGTCACGCCGCCCGAGGTACGCGTGGACATCTGCGGGATCAGCGACGACTTGATCACAATGGCGCGGTTTTCCGACGAGATCAGCATAATATCCATCGGTTCTTTTTCATAGAACGCCGCCACGATGGGCGAGGACTTGGAGAACGCCGAGGTGATCTTGCGGCGGTTGCCCGTGATCTCGTAATTGGCGGCAGAGACGCGCACGCCCTTTCCGTTCTCAAAGATAAAGACGAAATTCTCCTTGGCAGGGTATTTGTTTTGAATGTTCATCAGGATCGGCTTTTCATCGGCGTCCATTTTCAGCGTTACGGGCAGGTAGTCGCCGAGAGCCGATGCCTTGGTGGTGTCAAAGTCGTCCGCCTTGGCACGGTAAAGCTGACACCTGTCGGTCAGGAAGACGAGACTGTCGGTGTTCTCGCCGTCCATCAGATTGAGGATCTCGTCGCCGTCCTTGCACTTCTGCTCGTCGTTTCCGCGAAGCGACTGGAAGGTGATCTTCTTAAAGTAGCCCTCACGCGTCAGCACGAAGCGCGCGTTGTAGTTCTCCACGTGATCTTCCTCTTGGTAGGTGGAAGCCATGTTGACGGGCAGGATCTGCGTGCGGCGAGGCTGACCGTATTTCTTTTTGATCTCGGTGAGCTGCTTGATGATGATCGCCTTTTGCTTGAGCTCGTCCTTCAGAGTCTCT
>JAZRIE010000221.1:0-2861 GCA_045645105.1 Eubacteriales bacterium
CAAACATTTTTCGTCCGTGAAAAATGCGGACATAGCATGGAAAGGAAGATCATCTCATGGCACTTAAAGTTGTAAAATTTGGCGGATCGTCCTTGGCGGATGCGGAGCAATTTCGTAAGGTTGCGTCGATCGTCAAGGCAGAGTCCTCGCGTCGTTTCGTGGTAGCATCGGCTCCCGGCAAGCGCTTTTCGGACGATGTGAAGGTCACCGATATGCTGTACCGTTGCTACGAGATGGTACGCAATCATGAGGATATTACCGAATACTACGCTCAGATCTGCGAACGCTACAACGGGATCATTCGCGATCTTGGATTGAATTTTGATATTACGGGAGAGCTGGAATACATCCGCAACGCGATCCAACACCATTCCGGACGCGATTTTGCCGCAAGCCGCGGAGAGTATCTCAACTCGCTTATCCTTGCCAAATTTCTCGGATATGATTTTATCGATGCCGAATCGGTGGTCTTTTTCCGCGAGAACGGCTCATACGACGACGAGCGTACCAACGAGGCACTCAGAAAGGAATTGCAGGAGCATGATTATGCCGTAATTCCCGGTTTTTACGGTGTGATGCCGAACGGAACCATTAAGACCTTCAGTCGCGGCGGCTCGGATATTACGGGATCTATCGTGGCGCGCGCCGCTTCTGCCGATCTGTACGAGAACTGGACCGACGTTTCTGGCTTTTTGATGGCAGACCCCCGTATTGTCAAGGATCCTCAGCCCATCAACACCATCACCTATCGCGAGCTGCGTGAGCTTTCCTACATGGGCGCATCGGTGCTGCACGAGGATGCGATCTTCCCGGTTCGTTATGCCGGTATTCCGATCAATATCCGAAACACCAACGAGCCGGACGCTCCCGGTACGATGATCGTGGCAAGCTCCTCGGAGTACGATCTTGACCGTGTGATCACAGGAATCGCGGGTAAGAAGGGCTTTTCGGTCATCAATATTGAAAAGGATATGATGAATGCCGAGGTCGGCTTTGGCAGAAAGGTTTTGGACGTTCTGGAGGATAACGAGATCTCGTTTGAGCATCTTCCTTCGGGCGTTGATACGATGAGTGTGGTCGTGAACACCTCCGATCTGGACGCGCATCGCGACCGCATCGTGTCATCGATCAGTCGCACCGCGTCGCCCGACAGCATCGTGATCGAGGACGGACTTGCGCTTGTGGCGGTTGTAGGACGCGGTATGGTCAAGGCAAAGGGAACGGCGGCAAGAGTGTTCCGCGCGATTTCGGATGCCGACGTGAATATTCGCATGATCGATCAGGGCTCGAGCGAGTTGAACATTATCGTAGGCATTGAGGAGCGCGACTTCAGCCGCGCGATGGATGCGATCTACAGAGAATTTGTAAAATAAGAAGGAATAACAATACACGGGTCTGCTTCCGTTGGAGGCAGACCCGTGGTCGTTTCGTATCAAAAAAATTATTGCTCTGCATCAGCCGCGACCTTGCGAAGATAGGTGGCAAGCTTATCGATGTTTTCGGGTAGGATTCCGGGTAGATCGATCTCGTATTGGTTGTTGCTCATGGCTTCCTCAAGGAGCATAGAGCGCATCGAGCGCAGGATCAGCCGATCCTTCAGAGAACGCCCCTCGGAGCTGAGCGAGCCGCCAAAATAGAGGGTCTGAAACGCCGCGTCGCGCAGATCCTGATCAAAAAGCTTTTCGCGATAATATTCGTATTCTTCGGTCAGTCCACAGCACAAAAACAGAGCAAGCCGCTTTCTTGTGAGTGCCTCGCCGTATTCCGCTAAATACTGTCTTGCCGCAGGTCGAAGCTTCCCAAAACAGACCGAAGAACCAAACACCACCGTGTCAAAGTCCTTTGGATCGGGGGATTCCTTTTCCAGATCGGCAACCGTTACGTCCATTCCGCGAAGCTGCTCGGTCAAACGCTCCACGCAGGTGCGCGCAGTCCCGTTTTTGCTTGCGTAGACGATCAAAATCCTCATGCTCCGTTGCTCCTTTGAAAATGCCGCGCCAAAAAGGGGCGGCTCACTGCCTATATTATAGCATATGAATGAAAAAAGGTCAAGCATTTTCGTCACGATTTTCTCTTGACAATCGTCGCGTTTTGTTGTATACTTATTGCAGAAAATACGCCGAAAGGGAGGACAACC
Organism: Eubacteriales bacterium; assembly: GCA_045645105.1. Taxonomy (GTDB): domain Bacteria; phylum Bacillota; class Clostridia; order Oscillospirales; family CAG-272; genus UMGS1865. Next base: position 2,138 of record JAZRIE010000221.1, read on the forward strand.
AAAATGTCAAGCTGTCTGTTTTGCAAAATTATCGCGGGGGAGATCCCCTCAACCAAGGTTTACGAGGACGACAAGGTTTACGCCTTTCGTGATATCAACCCCATGGCACCCGTCCACGTGCTGATCGTTCCCAAGACGCATATCGACTCTGCCGACGGCGTGAATGGAGAAAACAGCACTTATGTGGCGCGCATTTTTGAGGTGATCCCCAAGATCGCCGCCGCGGAAGGGCTTGCGAACGGCTACCGCGTGATCACCAATTGCGGTGAGGACGGTTGTCAGTCGGTCAAGCACCTGCATTTCCATCTGCTCGGCGGCAAAAAGCTGCCCGAGACCATGGCGTAAGGCGATGCTTGTTTTTCCGAAAAGAGATCTGTGGGAGTATCTTTCCGTCACGCAAAAGACCGTCGTCATGTACGGCATGGGAAACGGGGCGGACAAGATCCTTTCGGTCTGCGCCGAGCGGGGGATCGAGGTCTCGGATTTTTTTGCCAGCGACGGATTTGTGCGCGGTCACAGCTTTCACGGCAAAACGGTTTTGTCGTGGAGCGAGACCAAGGAGAAATACGGCGTTGAAAATTTGATCGTTCTGTTGTCGTTCGGTACGTCGCGCCCCGACGTGCTTGAGACGGTCTACCGCGTCGCGCACGAGGCAGAGCTATATGCGCCCGACGTTCCCGCGTTTGGAGACGCGCTTTTCGACCGCGCCTTTTTTGAGGCACAC
>JAZRIE010000222.1:0-1580 GCA_045645105.1 Eubacteriales bacterium
GTTGTCTTCCTAAGACCGCTTGGCCTCCGACTTTACCCCCTTTGCTTTCCGTATACGCCAAACCGATACGAGCCGTTGGTTTTTGTCCACTGCTCGGAAGACTGCATCACCGAGTTGATCTCTCGCGCATCCCACTTGGTCATCCGAAGCATATCCCCGCCCAACGCTTCCACCCAGATCTCGGCGGGACAAACACGGTCGCGCGCCACAAGAGGAATCTGATCCTGATCGACCATGCCCCCTGCCCAAAAGGTCTTGCGCATATCGAGCGTCCATTGCGCCCAATCCTCGGGTACCTTGCGGTCGAGGAACTCCAGGATCAGCCCTTCGCGCGGGGATGTCTCTCGGTGCGCCTCTTGCTTCTCTTTGGCGACCTCTTCCAAGTCCCCCGTAAGATATAACTGCTCGCCAAGCTGCCAACGCATCACGGCTTCGGCCCATATCTGGTCGATCTCGCCGTCCAGATGCTTGAATACGCTTTTGGTGGGCGGCTGACGGCAAACGTCCACCGACCAGAAGCGGCGGTTTCCCGTGCTGTCCTGTAAAAATTCACTTTCATTCGTAGTTCCAAAAAACACGCATGGTCGATCGTATGATTTTACATGCCGTCCATAAGCAGCACGGTATCTGTCCGTGCAAAGGGAAACAAACTGTTTGATGCGAGCAACGTCGCCCGTTTTTCGGAAGGCTTCCAGCTCTTGGATCTCCACGAGCCACACGCCCTGTAAGAGTTCGCTTGCCTCTTTCCCCTCAAAAGTGCGGATACTATCGTTAAACCACCCCTTGGACATTTTTGCAAGGAGCGTGCTTTTTCCCAAGCCCTGCTTGCCCACAAGGATCAGCATCTGATCGTACTTGATACCCGGCTTCATGGCTCGCGCCACGGCGGCAGTAAAGGATTTGCGTGTCACGGCTCGCGTGTAGGGGCAATCCTCCGCACCGAGGTAGTCAATGAAGAGCGTGTCGAGACGAGGCACGCCGTCCCATTTTCCGATCAAGCCGTTCAGATAGTCCTGTACGTCGTTGAAGGCGTGGGTATTGGAATGGAGCGACAGTGCCGCATCTACCTTGCCGTTGCCCGTGATCTTATAGACGTTTTCAATGTACCAATACAAGCCGTTGTTGTCGTTGTCGTCCCACAGACGACGCTCGGGGCGCGTATCCCACGGAACGGCACCGAGTATCTCACCTCTGTTTGCAAAGCGGTTGAGCGCGAATTTGTTTTTCAGAAGCGGATCGTGTTCTAAAATGACCCAAATGTTTTGGATCGTGGCTTTCGGAATTCCCGTTTGCGGGTGTACTTCGAGCTTTGAAAGCCACTCTGTATCGTTTTCGGTCTGATGCGACTGCACCATGCCTCCAAAATCCTCCACAGCCGAGCTGATGCGCGCCTGATTGACCTCTGCGGCAACCTCTTTGAGCGACAACGCAAACTCGCACATGGCGTTGTACGACGGCATACGGTTGTGCGGAAGCCCTGCGGCGGCGGTGTCGTCGAGATGCCCGAATTTGTGGATGCGCACCATGTCGAAGGAATTGACCAGCTTTCGCGAGCATGGGTCGGTCGCATGGTGACTGTA
>JAZRIE010000223.1:0-15052 GCA_045645105.1 Eubacteriales bacterium
ACCTACGGCATCGACATGAGCAGCGCAGACTTCCGTGCAGAATACTGCCAGTCTGCAGACGATACCGTCAACCTCAACCTTGAGGGTAACAAGCTGCTTCTTGCAATCTACGAGAAGTTTGTTTCCGAGTCTATAACCGACTGGGCTGCAAACAAGGATGCAATGCTTGCAGCATGGGAAGCAACCAAGCCCGCTAGCGGCAACACCGGTAACAACGGTAATAACGGTGACACCGGCAACAACGGTGGTGACACCAACAACAAGCCCGCTGAGACCACTCCCGCTCCTGCTCCCGCAGAGCCCGAAAAGAAGGGTTGTAAGGGCGTGATCGGTGTAGGATCTGCTCTTGCAGTTCTTGCAATCGTTTCTTGCGCAGGCGCAGTTTGCTTCAAGAAGCACGACTAATCAAAACATAGGTCAAAAACCTATCAAACCTTAAAGTAAGGGGAGGCAATTGCCTCCCCTTATCTTTCCAACAACCGAAGTAGCACGGTCAAAATAAATAAGGTTATTCCAAAAAATTAAAAATTCGACTTGACAATCCTTTTTTTTTATGTTATAATAAGCGTACAAGAAAATAAACGGTCACGCGACTGACGGAGCATGCGGATCACCGCAGGGGAGCGCGACTGTAAAAAAGGCATTTCGCCTTTTATGCCGACCGTCTGGGCGATTCAGTCTTTTTGGAGCTGGGTTGCTTTTTTTGTTACCCACCCCAGGGGACCGAGCATCTTAAAGAACAGGGAGGAAAAAACATGGAACACAAGAATTGGAAGGGTTTTACTGCCGGTGTATGGCAGAACGAGATCAACGTAAGAGATTTTATTCAGACGAATTATCACGCATACGAGGGCGACGCAAGCTTTCTGGCGGGAGCTACCGAGCGCACGACCGAAATGATGAAAAAGCTGCAAGCGATGTTTGCGCTGGAGCGTCAGTTTGGCGGGGTACTTGATATCGACACCGCCACGGTATCGTCGCTTACAAGCTACACCCCCGGCTATATTGATCAGGAAAACGAGCTGATCGTGGGTATGCAGACCAACCGCCCCCTCAAGCGCGGTGTCAACCCCTTTGGCGGTATCCGCATGGCACGTCAGGCGTGCGAGGCATACGGCTACAAGCTCAGCTCCAAGGTGGAAAATGAGTTCCGCTTCCGCACCACGCACAACGACGGAGTCTTCCGCGCCTATACCGAGGAGATGCGTCAGGCGCGCAAATGTCACGTCATCACGGGTCTTCCCGATGCATACGGACGCGGCAGAATCATTGGTGACTACCGTCGCGTCGCGCTCTACGGCGTTGACCGACTGATTGCGGAAAAGAAAAAGGACAAGGACGCCCTTGCCGCTGACACCTTTAACACCGAGGAGATTCGTCTCGACGAGGAGCTGTTCCAGCAGATCGCGTTCCTCGGCTACCTCAAGGAAATGGCGGCAATGTACGGCTTTGACATCAGTCAGCCCGCATCGAACGCGCGCGAGGCGATCCAATGGACCTATTTTGGCTATCTCGCCGCGATCAAGGAGCAAAACGGAGCGGCAATGTCGCTTGGTCGCGTCAGTACCTTCTTTGACATTTACATCGAACGCGACCTTGCAAACGGTACGCTGACCGAGGAAGGCGCACAGGAGCTGATCGACGATTTCGTCATGAAGCTTCGTATCGCGCGTCATCTCCGCACGCCCGAATACAACGAGCTGTTTGGCGGTGACCCCATGTGGATCACCGAGGCAGTCGGTGGTATGGGCGAGGACGGCAGAACCCTTGTCACTAAGGGAAGCTACCGCATTCTCAACACGCTTTATACGCTTGGTTCGTCACCCGAGCCTAACCTGACTGTGCTTTGGTCGAAAAAGCTTCCCGAGGCATTTAAGAAATTCTGCGCAAAGGTATCCTCCGATACCGATTCGATCCAATACGAGAACGACGATCTGATGCGTCCGATCTACGGTGACGACTACGCCATTGCCTGCTGTGTGTCGGCGATGAAGGTTGGTAAGCAGATGCAGTTCTTCGGTGCGCGTTGCAACCTCGCAAAGCTGCTCCTGATCGCCATCAACGGCGGATACGACACCACAAGCGGTATCCATATTGGTCCGCAGATGCCTGTGATGGACACCTCCAAGCTCGATTTTAACAAGGTGATGGAGCGTTACAAGATCTACGTCGAGTGGTTGAGCCGTCTCTACGTCAACACCATGAACATCATTCACTATATGCACGACAAATACGCCTACGAAAAAACGCAAATGGCTCTGCACGACACCAAGGTTGGCAGATTTATGGCGTTTGGTGTGGCGGGTCTTTCGGTGGTCGCCGATTCGCTCAGTGCTATCAAGTACGCAACCGTGCGTCCCGTCAAGAATGCCGAGGGCTTTGTCGTAGACTTTGAGACGAGCGGAAGCTTCCCGAAATACGGAAACGACGACGACCGCGTAGACCTGATCGCCAAGGATATGGCGCATCTGGTCATTACCGAGCTTCGTAAGACGCCCACCTATCGCGGTGCCGAGCATACGCTCTCTGTACTGACCATCACCTCGAACGTGATGTACGGCAAGAATACGGGTGCGACACCCGACGGCAGAAAGGCGTCCGCGCCCTTTGCTCCCGGTGCAAACCCCATGCATAACCGTGAGGAGAACGGCGCGCTCGCGTCGCTCAACTCAGTGGCAAAGATCAGCTACGACGACTGCCGTGACGGTATTTCCAACACCTTCTCGATCACGCCCGAGGCACTTGGCAGAACGCCCGACGAGCGCGTCGATAATCTCGTCTCGATCCTCGACGGATACTTTGGCAAGATGGCACATCATATCAACGTCAACGTCCTGAACCGCGAGACTCTGATGAAGGCATACGAGAACCCCGAGGCATATCCCAATCTGACCATTCGTGTGTCGGGATACGCGGTCAACTTCAATAAGCTCTCCCGCGAGCAGCAGCGTGAAGTGATCAGCCGTACCTTCCACGAGTCTATGTAATATGAACCAGACGACCGTTATGGGGCGCGTCCATTCCATCCAGAGTCTTGGCACTCTGGATGGACCGGGCGTGCGTTTTGTGATTTTTACGCAGGGGTGTCCTCTGCGTTGCGGTTGCTGTCACAATCCTGATACGTGGGAGACCGACGGCGGCACACTCTATGAGCCGCAGGAGCTTGTGCGTCGCGCGTTGCGATTTCGCGAGTATTTCGGCGAGACGGGCGGCGTGACGGTATCGGGCGGAGAGCCTCTTTTGCAGACCGATTTCGTCCGCGAGCTGTTCACGCTTTGTCATGAGGCGGGGATCAACACCTGTCTGGATACGTCTGGGTGTATTCTCAATGATGCCGTCAAGGAACTGCTTTCTCTGACCGACCGCGTTCTTTTGGATATCAAGTACACGACCGACGCGCTCTACCGCGAGTGCGTGGGCTGTGGGATCGAGACGCCGCTTGCGTTTCTCGACCACCTGAACGAAAAAAAGATCCCGACCACATTGCGGCAGGTCATCATTCCCACACTCAACGACAACGAGGAAAATATTCGCGCGCTGAAGGGGATCGCCGACGCGCACTCGTGTGTGGATAAGATCGAGCTGCTTCCGTTCCGCAAGATCTGTCAGGTCAAGTACGACAAGATGGAAAGGGACTTTCGCTTCGGTCATCTTCCCGAGCCGACGCGCGAGCAAATGAAGTACCTTGAGGAGATGGTAAAATGATGGAGCTTTGGGATATTTACGACGAGAATCGTCAACTTACGGACGGATACATGGTACGCGGCGAGCCGATCAAGGAGGGAAATTTCCATTTGGTGGTACACGTATGCGTGTTCAACAAAAGGGGAGAGATGCTGATACAAAAGCGCCAACCCTTCAAGGAAGGCTTTTCGGGAATGTGGGATATTACGGTGGGCGGCAGTGCCGTGCGCGGGGACACCTCGCGTGGGGCGGCGGCGCGTGAATTGCGTGAAGAGGTCGGCTTGGAGTTGGATTTTACCAACGTCTTTCCGCATCTGTCGGTCAATTTCCCTCAGGGCTTTGACGATATTTATTTGATGCAGGTGGAGGATCTTGACCCTGCCACGCTGACGCTCCAATACGAGGAGGTCGAGCGGGTGAGGTGGGCGACCGAGGAGGAGATCCTTTCCATGATCGCCTCAGGCGCGTTCATCCCATATTATGACCACATGATCCGCCTGTTCTTTGCCATGCGCCACGGTTACGGAGCGCATCAGATACATGAAAAAGCATGATCAAAAAAAAGAACGCCGATTGTTCCTCAAGGGAACGTCGGCGTTCTTTCGATCAGACCTCATAATCAAACGAGAGGCGTTGACTCATTGCGGGACGGACGAGTCCGTTTGCAATTTCGACGTGCAAGGGGTGCTTTTGGTAGGCTTCAAGCGCGGCAAGGCTTTCAAAGGACGAGTCCATCATCACGTCGCCTGCCGAGCAGGGGTAACGGTCGGTCAGGATCGACATCGAGAGCAGTCCGTCGATCTTTCCTACCAAGCCCTCAAGCGCGTCTTTGATCTCAAGAGCGATTGCCGTCTTGTTGGTAATTTCGTCCTTCATTTTCCAAATGATCATGTGCTTTACCATGGTTGTTTCTCCTTATTTCATAAAATTGTTTGGATTGAGTGAATTTTATATACGTTGCGTGACCCCATAGAAAACTAACGTTGTGGAGTTTTCAGGGTCTCGGTGGCCCCTGAAAACTATGCGGTAGTACCTAAGGAGCTATTCGCTAACATTCCAAATTTATGCCCTCAATAATCGATCGGGGCAGAAAATAAACGGTTTTGTCTATCCATAAAACGCGTTAAAAGTTTTGAAAGGGTGTGGGAAAACTTTTCCAAAAGTTTTCCCACGAAAAAAACAATCCTTATTTCCCGCAAGCAAGCTCCATCACGATCTCGCGTGCCATGATCAGCCCTGCCACCGAGGGGACGAAGGGGAGCGACGCGGGGATCGGCTTGTGTGAATCGTTGGGATCAACCGTTGGGGCGTCGAGGGGGCGGGGGGCGGTCGGCTCGTCGGAAAAGACGACCTTGAGGTGCTTGATACCGCGTGCCTTCAGCTCACGGCGCATCACGCGTGCCAAGGGACAGCCCGAGGTCTTGAACAGGTCGGTCACCGCAAAGCGCGTCGGATCGGTTCGGTTCCCCGCTCCCATTGCCGCGATCATGGGGATATCGGCACGCGCGGCACGCACGGCAAGCTCAATTTTGGCAGAGACCGTGTCAATTGCGTCGGCAATATAGTCGTAGCCGTTCAAGGGGTACTCGTCGGCATTTTCGGGCAGATAAAAGGTCTGATGTGTGAATACGCGGCAATCGGGGTTGATGTCAAGTATTCGGTCGCGCATGACCTCTACCTTGGGCCGTCCTAATGTCGAGTGTAGTGCTACTGCCTGACGGTTGATATTCGAGCGCGAGACGGTGTCGTTGTCAAAAAGGCTGATCGCCCCCACGCCTGCGCGTGCCAAGGCTTCGGCAAGGTGACCGCCCACGCCGCCCACACCGAATACGGCAACGTGCGCGTCTGAAAGCGAACGCATTGCCGCTGTGCCAAGCAGCATTGCCGTGCGAATGTCCTGTTCTCTGCAATCCATGTTCGTCTCCTCTATCGTGTTTTTTTATAGTATAGCAGAAATTCATCTTTTTTGCAAGGGGTTCTTTACAAATTGCGCAATTCGTTGTATAATATAGGAGTAAAACCAACGTGAGAGGAAAAACGCATGAACGAGCAATCAAGGCTTTTTGAAAAGGAGCTTTCCTCAAAGCTTATTTTTGACGGAAGAGTGGTGCATTTGTACGTGGACGAGGTCGCGCTCCCTAACGGGAAGACCTCAACGCGCGAGTACGTCAAGCATATCGGGGCTGTCGCGGTGCTTCCGCTTACCGACGACGGCGAGGTGATCTGCGTGCGGCAGTACCGCCACGCGCACAGGTGTGTCCTGACCGAGATCCCCGCAGGGAAGCTCGACAGTCGGGACGAGGATCACGTCGAGGCGGCGTTGCGCGAGCTTCGCGAGGAGACGGGGGCTGTCTGTGAGCGGCTGACCTATCTTGGTCTGTTCCGTTCCACGCCTGCGGTTCTGGACGAGAGGATCGACCTTTACCTTGCTGAGGGGCTGACCTTTGGAGAGACCGATTTTGACGAGGATGAATTTTTGGAGATCGACCGTATTCCGCTTGCTACGCTGGTAGACCGCGTGCTGTCGGGGGAGATCACCGACGGAAAAACGCAGGTGGCGATCCTCAAGACCAACGAGCTTTTGCGCCGCCGCGGTCAATGATCACAAACGAACCGAGGAAATTGACATGACAAAACGAAACGTAATGATCACGATCAAAACCACGCGCACCGAGATCGACGCCGATCTGTTTTCAGAGGATGAGGACATAGCGCTTGATGAGGAACGGGAGGACGATTGCGACGGGGAAGGCTGGGATGAGCCGACCGAGATGATGATCGAGGGCAGACTGATCACGGGTGCGACGCGCGTGGAGCTGGTGTACGACGAGAGTGAAATGAGCGGCATGGACGGTTCGATCACCACGATCGGCTTTGACCGTGTGTCACCGGGGCTTGTCTCCATGCTTCGCACGGGAACGGTCTACAGTGCGTTTGTCTTTGAGGAAGGGAAGCGACACGTCAGCGTGTATGACACCCCCTATTCGAGCTTTGACATCTGCGTGCATACCTTGCACGTCCGCAATGCCCTTTTGACCGAGGGGCAGATCGAGCTGGAATATCTGATTGAGGTTCACGGCGCGCAGGCAGAGCGTTGCCGCATGGAGATCAACGTGCGCCCCGCCGAGAGACTGTTTGCGGGAAATTAAAAAGTGAAAAAGACCGCCATGAGTCGATCGGAACGTGACTCCTGGCGGTCGAGTTTTCATGAGAGCAGATATTTTTGCGCGTATTTCTGATACTGATCCTTGAAGTCGGGGCTTTCGGATTTCATATCACGCAGAGATTGGTGGAGGTTCATGTTTTGGTTGTTTACGTCAATTACGCAGGCGGCAATGTTGGAGCAATGGTCCGAGGTGCGCTCCAGATCGGTCAGAAGATCCGACCAGATAAAGCCTGCCTCGATGCTGCAGTTTTGCGCTTGCAAACGCGCGACGTGCTGGGATCGCATCCTCTCCTTCAGTTGGTCGATCACCTGCTCCAAGGGTTCAACGCTTCTTGCCAGCACGCTGTTCGACGTGGAAAAGGCTTCGGTCGTCAGGTCAAGGATCTCGCGTACTGCACCAAAGAGACGGTCAAGCTCTTCGCTTGCGTCGGCGGAAAATTCGATCTCCTTCTCGCGTAACTCCTCAGAGGACTCCAAAAGGTTGACGGCATGGTCGGAAATGCGTTCGGCGTCTCCGATGATCTTGAGCAGCATGGCTGCCTCGGCACTGTCGCACTCGCTTGCCTGACTTGTGCTGAGCTTGACAAGGTAGGTGCCGATGATATCCTCGTAGTGGTCGGCGAGCTCCTCTGCCTCGCGGATCTCCTTGGAAAGATCTCCGTCGTAGGACACAAGGCAGGTCAGTGCGTTTTTGAGCGCGTCGGCAGCGGTGCGCGTCATATCGTTTGTCAAAAGACGGCAACGCTCCAGCGCGATGGTCGGAGTGGCGAGCAGACGCTCGTCAAGCTCTGCCACAGCCTCGGGCTTTTTCGCGTCGGGAACCAGCTTGTAAGCAAGACGCTCGAGAAGCCCCGACATCGGGAGGAGCAGGAGCGTACACAGAACGTTGAAGGTCGAGTGCGCCACGGCAATTCCCGACATGGTAGCGGCACTGTCGAACAGCGCGGGCGCAAAAAGTGCCGAAACGAGACTGTAAGCTGCGAGCCATACCGCCGTACCGATCACGTTGAACGATAAGTGTACCAACGCGGCACGCTTGGCGTTTTTGGTGGTTCCAACCGAGGAAAGAAGCGCGGTGATGCAGGTGCCGATGTTCTGTCCCATAATGATCGGGATCGCCGCGCCGTAGGAGACGCGTCCCGTGATCGCCAACGCTTGCAGGATACCCACGGATGCCGAGCTGGACTGAATGATTGCCGTCAGGATCGCACCTGCAAGCACGCCGAGGATCGGATTTTTAAATAACAGGAACAGCTCTTGGAACTGCGGAATGTCGGCAAGCCCCTCAACGGCACCCGTCATGATGTCCATACCGAACATCAGCGTGGCAAAGCCGAGGAAGATCATTCCAAAGTCCTGCTTCCTTTTGTTCTTGCAGAACATATAAAGAATGATGCCGACAAATGCCAGAACAGGGGTAAACGACATGGGCTTGAGAAGCTTGAGGACGATATTGTCGCCCGAAATACCGCCAAGGCTCAGGATCCAGGCGGTCACGGTCGTACCGATGTTCGCCCCCATGATCACGTTGATTGCTTGACGGAGCGTCATAAGCCCCGAGTTGACAAAGCCTACCACCATGACCGTGGTTGCCGAGGAGCTTTGAATAATGGCGGTCACGCCAAGTCCCGTAAGCAATCCTGCAGCTTTACCCGTGGTCAGCCGTCCAAGCATTCCCTGTAGCTTGTTGCCTGCACTGCGTTCCAGTGCTTGTCCCATCAGGTTCATGCCGAATAGGAAAAGACAAAGTCCACCGATCATCGTCAAAACGTTAAACAAATCCATAATATTGGGTTCTCCTTTGGTGTAATAATGTTCTGTTCTTATTTTGTTGCGTGCCAAAAGCATCAATGCCATCTCTTTCAAGAAAGACAGAAATTGACATTTTAATTATACAGTATGTCGCTTTGCAAAAATAGTCGGAAGTTGTAAATTTAAGATGACCATTTTGTGAAAACACGGTTTGACGGGAAGCATAGATCGAGCGAATAGAGAAAAACGAGCAATTGCCAAGAATCGACAATTGCCCGTTTTTTCGGGATAGATATATTCACTAAGGCTTTAAATATAAAGTGCGATAAGTCCTACGCGTTTTGCTTTGTCCGCAAGTGAGGACAAAATGCCGTACTCGTGGATCGAGTGGACGTAGCCGCCGTCAGACCCCATATTGTCGACTGTCGGAATGCCCGCCGCCGATGCGTTTGCGGCATCCGATCCCCCTAACGAGGATACGCAATTGAATTCGGAAAGCCCGTTTTCTCGCCAGATCTCGTTGATACGGTTTGCAAAGGATGTGTTCCGCTCGTTCAGCTCCATGGCGGGGCGAACGCGAGGGAGTACATAGTGGCACTTGCAGCCCTTTACCTTGATGTCCTCGCAGAGCTTGTCGGCAAATGCTTTGAATTCGTCGAGCTGCTGCATTGTTGCAAAACGCACGTTTGCGTGGAATACGCACTTGCCGGGGACGATATTGTGCTTGGTGCCGCCGTTGATCACGGCGCAGCAGCAGGTAAGACCGTCGTTATCCTTAAACTTTTCCAGCTCAATGATCTTATAAGCCGCTTCAAGGATCGCATTCGATCCTGCAATGGCACAGCCGGCACTATGCTCTTCCACGCCGTCCACGGTGAATTCAAAGGTTGCAATGCCCTTGCGGGAGACACAAATTTGGTTGGGGGCTCCGCTTTCAAGGTTCAAAAAGCCCACGCTTCCCTGCGCTACCTCGCAGATGTGATTGATGGTGGCGTCGCCGCTGTACTTGCCGCCGCCTTCCTCATCACTCTGCAGATACATGACGATCGGTCTTTTCGTATAACCAATCTCGCGTAGTGCTTCCATTGCCAAAAATCCGGTTACGATACCGCCCTTGCAGTCCGAAACGCCGGGACCGTAAATGCGGTCTGCCTCCTTATTGATGCGAACGGGAGGATTACCAAACGAGCCGACCTCATGGACCGTGTCCATATGTCCCGAAATTGCAAGAGGCGCTTCCTTTGCGTCGGGGTTCATCGTGATGGTTACCACGTTGCCCGCGCGCTCCTGCTCAAACACCTCAACCTTCCAGCCGCGCTCATTTGCGTGACGGATAAAATATTCGCCAACTGCATCCACGCCTGCCTTGTAGTGCGTGGGGCTTTCAATATTGCAGATGTCCTCCCAAATTTTAATAAACTGATCGTTCAGACGATCAACTGCCGAAAAAAGTTTTTCCTTCATGGTGTTTCTCCTAACATATTATTTTTTTGAGGATGAACTATGCGTGATGCACGCGAAGCCATTTTTCGCTGACGTATCGCCATAGGAAGACGAGGGCGCGGAAGAGCCAGTCTAACATCATAGCGATCCAGACGCCGAGAATTCCGAGTCCCAGACCGGGGAAACTGAACAATCCGAACAGTGAAACCGTTTCAAGTGCCAGCACGTATGCTCCTGCCACGCGGAACGCCCACATGGAGAGAGACGAGATGAACATTGGGAAACGCACGTCGCTTGCCGCACGGAATGCCGAGGGGAGCATAAAGCCGATCGGCCAGATCAGCGAGGCGCCGATTGAATGGAGAAGGAGCAGCTCCTTTGATATTGCGGCTGACTGAGGAGACAGCTCGTAGAGCGCGATCAGCGGGTCGGCGAGGACAACGGTGATCACTGCAATGATCCAGATTGATAGATAGTTGAAGCGCAGGAGTGTTCGTGTATAGTATTTGGCTTGAGGCTCATCGCCCGCGCCGATGCACCTTCCAACAATGGCAATGATCGCCGCAGAGCATGCGCCGCCCACCATATATTGGTAGTAGCAGAGTGTAGAGGATACGGCGTTTGCCGCAATGACAGCGGTTCCCATCGTCGAGACCAGTGTTTGCGTGAGCAGCTTGCCAAATTGGAACATGGAATTTTCCACGCCGTTGGGGACTCCAATATGCAGAATGTGTCGGATGATCCTTCTGTCGGGTTTATAATGCAGCAGTCGCTCAATGTACACCTCGTATTTTTTTCGGTGGAAGAGCGCGAGCAGGATCACTGCTCCCAAAAAACGTGAAGCCGCAGTCGAGATTGCCGCACCCATTGCCCCCATTTCAAGGCTGTAGATCAAGATGGCGTTTCCGATCACGTTGAGGATATTGACCACCACCGAAACCCAAAGCGATATAATGGTGTCTCCCGCGGAGCGCAAGCATGCGCTGACGCTTTCGCTGATCGCAAGAAACGGGAAGGAAATGGCAATAAAGAGAAAGTATCCTTGTGCGCTTTCCATTACCGCAGGCTCCACGTCTCCGAACAAAAGTGACAGGAGAGGTCCTCGAAACAGGAGAACAAGTATGGACAACGCCGAGGCAACGCCCGTGGAGATGTAGAGCAGCTGCTTTGCCGCCTCGTTTGCCGTTTTGATCTCTTTTCTTCCAAGTGCTTGCGCAACCACCACGGCACCGCCTCCGATCAGCGAGGTAAAGAAGACCATCAACAGAACGTCAAGCGTGCTGACGAGTGAAACGCCGGATACTGCCGCCTCACCCGCATGTGCTACCATGATAGAGTCTACCGTGGCAACCAAAACGTTTAGCACCTGCTGAAGGATCAGCGGGATCATGAGCTTAATCAATGCGTTTCGTGAAAAGAGCAGACTTTCTTTTGGAATCAATTCTCTTTTTTGCAGTCGGGGCATAATGACTCCTTTTAAAATTTTTTAGAAATTTCAAAATAAGGTTGACAAACGTACTTAAATGTATTATAATTATATCATAATTTTTGCACATTTCCTGCCAAAAACGAACAAAAATGCGCCACTTTTTTACGGAGATTGATTATGCAAGCGGATTTTCTTTTAAAGAGAGAACTTGTAAAGGATTTGGAATACGGAAGGGACCCGTCCCCCAATTTTGACGTTCATTTTCACTCGAACATTGAAATCTATTTAATCCGTTCGGGTGAGGTAGAGGTTCTGATCAATGACCAAAGAAAGACCCTTCATAAGGGAGAAATGTCGGTCGCCTTCAGTTACGATGCGCATGGATACCGAACGGTCGGGAAAGGAGAAGCGGAATTTCTCATTATCCCCACGTCCTATTGCGAGGAGATCCAGCCGTTTCTTTCGGGAAAACGCATGAATTCTCCGTTTATCAGCGACCCCAAGACCTATCAGATCGTCTCGGAATGTATGGAGAAGCTGCAGACGGGACTTCACGAGATCTCTAAGCGCGGGCTTGTTTACGTGATTCTTGGAGCTATTCTGGATCATGCTTTGCAGGATACGGCAAGCGGCGGACAATCGTCCCATTGCTTTTCTGCTGACGTTTTGATCTATCTGAGCGAGCATTTTCGCGAGGAATTGACGCTTTCCGATGTGGCAAAGAGCTTTGGGTATCACCCAAGCTACTTGTCTCGTATCTTCCGTCAAACCTTTGGGATCTCGTTTGGCGGCTATCTTACTATGCTCAGACTGCGTGAAACCGTGTTGCTGTTGCGTAAGGGTAACAGGAGCATTACTGCCTGCGCGCTTGAGAGTGGATTTGGCTCTATGCGCAGCTTTTACCGCTCGTTTCACGACGAGTTTGGCTGTACGCCAAAGGAGTATTTTGAAATGGGACACAAGGACGGACAATTAGATAAGCTTCCGAAGCTTTCCGAATAAAGACACGATGAAGGAAACGAGCCGACGGCAAAAGCTGTCGGCTCGTTTTTTGCTTTATATTATTGGGCTGCATCAACAATTGCCTTGAACTTCTCGGCAACCAGCGAGGCACCGCCGATCAAGCCGCCGTCCACGTTGGGCTTTGCCAACAGCTCGGCTGCGTTCTTTTCGTTCATCGATCCACCGTACTGAATGGTAACCGACTCGGCAACGTCCTCACCGTACAGAGCGGCAAGCGTCTTGCGGATCACGCCGCAGGTCTCCTCTGCCTGCTCAGGGGTTGCGGTCAGTCCCGTGCCGATTGCCCAAACGGGCTCGTACGCGATGATCACGTTTTTCATCTCGTCGGCGGTCACGTCCTTGAGATCAAGCTTGGTCTGCATGGCAACGACCTCGTCGGTGATGCCTGCGAGTCTTTGCTCCTTGACCTCGCCAAGGCAAAGGATCACCTTCATGCCAGCCGCGAGGGCTGCCTTGGTGCGCAGATTGACGGTCTCGTCGGTCTCGCCAAAGTATTGGCGACGCTCAGAGTGACCGATAATAACGTATTCAACACCGCAGGCGGTCAGCATCTGTGCCGAGACCTCACCCGTGTAAGCTCCCTTTTCGGCAAAGTGAACGTTCTCGGCGCCGATCTTGATGTTGGAGCCCTTGGCGGCTTCCTGAGCGGCGGCGATGGTTACGTAGGGAGCGCAGAAGATAACGTCGCAGTTATCCTTGCCTGCCACAAGGGGCTTTACCTCGTTGATAAAAGCGGTCGCTTCAGCGGGGGTAAAGTTCATTTTCCAGTTGCCCGCGATCACGGTTCTTCTTTTGCTGGGATTCATAATGATACTTCCTTTCATTCGTTTATCGGGGAACGGCGTGTGCCGTTCCCCAAATTGTGTCAATTTATCTTATTTGTCCTGCAGGCATGCGATGCCGGGAAGCTCAAGTCCCTCAAGGAACTCGAGCGACGCGCCGCCACCCGTGGAGATGTGCGTCATCTTGGGACCAAATCCGAGACGCTCAACAGCCTCAGCGGAGTCACCGCCGCCGATGATCGAAACGGCACCCGACTCGGCAACTGCCTTAGCGATCGCCTCGGTACCCTTTGCAAAGTTCTTCCACTCGGAAACGCCCATCGGACCGTTCCATACAACGGTTCCTGCTCCCTTGATCGCGTCTGTGAAGAGCTCAATGGTCTTGGGACCAATGTCCAGACCCTGCCAGCCGTCGGGGATCTTGTCGCACTCAACGCACTGGAACTCGGTGTTCTCGTCGAATTCACGACCAACCAGATTGTCCAGAGGCGTTACGAACTTCACACCCTTTTCCTGTGCTTTTGCCATCATTCCCTGTGCCAACTCGATCTTGTCGGTCTCGCAGGGGGAATCACCTACAGAGTAGCCCTTTGCGGCATAGAAGGTATAAGCCATACCGCCGCCGATGATGAGGGTGTCGCACTTCTCAAGCAGATTGGTGATAACGCCGATCTTGTCGGAAACCTTTGCGCCACCGAGGATCGCAACGAAGGGACGAGCGGGATCAGCCAAAGCCTTACCCATCACACCGATCTCCTTGCCGATCAGGTAACCGCAAACTGCGGGCAGGTAGTCTGCAACTCCTGCGGTGGAGGCGTGTGCTCTGTGTGCCGTGCCGAATGCGTCGTTGACGAACAGACCTCCCTCACCTGCGAGGTCTGCAAGAGCCTTTGCGAAGGTGGGATCGTTCTTGGTCTCGCGCGCATCAAAGCGAACGTTTTCGATCAGCACGCAGGTGCCGTTTTCCATAGCCGCGATCTTTGCCTTTGCGTCATCACCGATGATGTCGGTTGCAAAGGTGACCTTGCCGTCGAGATCCTCATTGAGGCGGTCTGCGACCGGCTTCAGCGTGAATTTTACGGGATCGTTTACGAGAGCCTTTGCCTTGAGGTCTGCGGTAGCTGCCTCGCGCTCGTTCTCGGGAAGTGCATCAACCTTCTTCTGCTCCTTCTTGTCGAGCTTGAAGTTGGGGGTGAAGATTGCGTGGGGCTTGCCCATGTGAGAGGAGAGAATTACCTTGGCACCCTTGTCCATCAGATACTTGATGGTGGGGAGTGCGCCAACGATTCTCTTGTCGGAGGTGATCACACCGTCCTTCATCGGTACGTTGAAGTCGCAACGGACAAATACCTTTTGTCCCGCGAGGATCTCAACGTCTTCAATCGATTTCTTGTTGTAGGTCATAGTTTCTATTATCCTTTCCATGATTTTACAAAATTTCATACACTAATATCATACCACAAAAATTAAAATTTATCAATAGGAAATTGTGAAAAAAATGGCAAACGACGAAATTTTTTTCAATTCTGACTTTTTGAAGACAAAAAAGCAGACAAGAACCCGAAAATCGGCTGCTTGTCTGTCTTTTTTGCGTTTTTACGACTCCTCGCTCGGTTGATACTGAGAAATATCAATGGCACGAAGTGCGGCAGGGTCGATGCGTCCCTTCGCGCGCTCAAAATATTGAACGTTGTTGCGCAGGAGCATGAGAATGTGATTGTTGGGGGAGCGTCCCTCGGCATTTGAAACGTATAAAAGCTTGCGCAAAATGTC
>JAZRIE010000224.1:0-3233 GCA_045645105.1 Eubacteriales bacterium
CAAAAGATCGGTCCGAAGCACCTCAGCACCCGTCGCCGTCAAGCGTTCGAGGACCTCCCCCGTAGGATGTCCATAGGAATTTGCCGCGCCGCAACCAATGATGGCGTAGATCGGCTTGACCGCCGCCAAAAATTCGGCACTGCTCGAGGTGTTTGATCCGTGATGCCCCACCTTGTACAGATCGCAGGCAAGCTGAGACGCACCGTAGGTATCCAAGATCTGCTTCTCCTGCTTTTCGCCCGCATCGCCCATCAAGATCGCGTCAAAATTTTTGTAGTGCAATTTGAGGACGATACTGTTTTCGTTACCGCCGCGATCCTCCTCAGCAAACGGATACAGTACGCTGAGCACGACTTCCCCAACGCGCAGGATCATACCCGACCGCACACGCGTGACCACGGTATCGGTCGTTTCCAGCACCGACGCAAGACGCCTTGCCGACTCGCTCTCGGTCAGCTCCTCGCTCACCCAAATTTCTTTGGTCGAAAACCTCTCCAGCACACCGTCAGCCCCACCCATGTGGTCACCGTCGGCATGCGTAAAGACCGCCAAAAGCAATTCAGTCACCCCAAGCTGCTCCAAGCGCAGACATAGCGTCTCCTGACTTTCCTCTGTCCCCGCGTCGATCAAAAGGTCTCCGTCCGCGGTTCGCACCAGCATGGCATCACCCTGCCCAACGTCGAGAAAGAATATCCGAAGCGGCACTTCTTCCGCGTCGCGGCAAGCGCACAGAGACAATAGCAGAGCAAGCGACAAAAGCAAAATACATACGCGCTTCATCTCCGCGGCTCCACCTGCCCTTCAAGAATTTTCGTGATCGCCTCGCCGATATGCGCGACGGTATCCGACGCTATCATGCTGATGGGATTGACCGCTCGCTCGGCAAGCTCGCCCGCAAGACCTGCCACGAACGCACCGCAGGCGGCGGTCAGAGGCGTTTGCGGTGCATATCCGAGAAGTCCTGCCAAAATGCCCGAAAGCACGTCGCCGCTTCCTGCGGTCGCCATGCCCGCACAGCCGCGGTCGACGAGATAGGTGGTCTCGCCGTCGGTCACAACGGTCGTCGCCCCCTTAAGCAGAACGATCACCCCGACCTCACGCGCATACCGTTCTGCAACACCGATCGGATCACGCAAGATTTCCGCCACGGGAACGCCCGAAAGCCGCTCCATTTCCTTGGGATGCGGCGTGAGAAGCACGCGGCAGGCGGTGCGGCGCAGGATCGTTTGATCCATTTTCGCCAAGGTATTTAACCCGTCAGCATCGATCACCACCGATATATCGTAGCGACCGAGAATATGCTCCAAAATCCTTTCGTATTCGGTTGAGCTTCCCCAGCCCATGCCGATCGCCAACGCCCTCTGTCCTGCCAATGCTTCGTCAAGAGCGGCAGGATCGTAGATCATTTTTCCGTCGCGGTCGGGCATCAGCATCAAGGTGCTTTCCAAAAGATAGGGCGAGACTCCTTCACCAAGAGACCGCGGCACCGTCAGGCGTGCCACGCCGCAGCCCGCGCGCAGAGCCGCGCAGCTCAGATTTGCAAGCTTGACCGCCCCCGCGTAAGAGGTGCATCCACCAAGGATCGAAACGTACCCATACGTTCCCTTGTGAGATGACTGCATCCTCTCGGAAAAGACCTTTGCCACGTCCTCTGCCTCAAGAAGACTGCATCGCACCGAGATCGGCTCAATGCCAATATCCACGTTAATAAGACGACCGATCACGTCCTTGGCGCAGCCGAGAAAATGCCCCGTTTTGTACGAGCCAACCGAGACCGTGAGTGTTGAGCGCACACAAAGCGTCGCCGTACCGTTGTCGCCGTCAAGACCGCTGTTGACGTCCACAGAGATCACGGGACAGCCGCTTTGGTTGATCGCCTCGATCGCCTTGGCAAAGATACCGTCGGGTGTACCGTGAAAGCCTGTCCCAAAGATACAGTCCGCGATCTCTCCGAACACCGACAGATCGTCGCCGCCGTACATCCGAACGTCAACGCCGACCTCTCGGCATCGGTCAAGATAATACGCGCCGTCCGCAGAAAGGCTGTCGGTCAAGCGAAAGACGACACAAGGGATACCACGCTCCTGCAAAAGCCACGCCAGCGCGTATCCGTCGCCCGCGTTGTTGCCCGTACCGCAAACGATCGCGGTCACCCCTCGCCACGGGTAGCTTTCCAGCACGCCACGCGCCGCGCGGAGCATCAGCTCTCGGCTCGCAACACCGCTCTCTATCGTTCGCGCGTCGCTCTCCCGCATGGTCGTCACGTCCAGCACCTTTTGCATTCGTTTCACCTCGTTTTCTACCCTTTTTTTATATTATAACATATAATAGGGGGCTCCGTCAATGAGAAATTACCATATTTTTAGGGGTTCCAAAATTTCCGAAAACGACTATAATATAAATAAGAGACCTTTGCCGTCATTCGATTGAAAGGAGTGACTTTTTATGGAATTGATCCGTATCAGCGACCGCAAGCTGAAAATTATGCTGACCCCCACGGATATGTGTCACTTTGATCTGAACGCCGACAGCTTTGGAGAGGATAGCGCGAGAATGCACCGCGCGTTTCGGTTGTTGCTTCACGAGGTTCGGGAAAAGATCGGCTTTGAGGCCGACGATACCCACATCTCGGTACAGTATTTTCCCTCGCGTGAGGGTGGCTGTGAAATGTTTATCAGCAACCTGCAGGGCGAGGAGCACGAGCGCACGTCGCTCTCAGCACCCACAAAGCCACAAAGCCAAAAGCCATCGCTGGGTCTCCGCCCTTTGCGGCACACGGACGGCGGCTTTCGCAAGGAGTGCGCCTACCGCTTTGAGGCTCTATGCAACCTGCTTCGCGCCTGCCGACGACTGTTTGAGATCGGTTACATATGCGACAGCTCTGCCTACAAGGACGAGCGCGGTGTGTATTTTCTGCTGCTCTCGGTGCTATCCCCCTCGCCCTTCTCCACGCCCGACGAGCTAGACTTCATCGTGGAATACGGGACGGTGGAGAACGCCGCGCACCTGCGACTGTACGTGCGTGAGCATGCCTCGCTGATCTGCACGGGCGCGATCGAGCAATTGGCGACCTTGGCGTAGACATACCAAAAAGAAGACGGCACAACCGCGTTGGAGTGCTGTCTTTGAATTTTTCTGCGTCGCTCAAATAAAAAATTGCATTTTGGCTTTACAAATCGGATTTTGTGTGATATAATAAAAGTGCCAAACTAGTTGAATATTTTTTAAGTGTG
>JAZRIE010000225.1:0-5812 GCA_045645105.1 Eubacteriales bacterium
GGTCTGTAACCTCTTGCCTCCCCTTGCAAGGGGAGGGGGACCACCGCCTTGCGGTGGGGGAGGAGGAGTCGGATAAAAAACAACACAAAAAGAACGCCCGCGCACTGTGTTCCCGCTTT
This sequence comes from Eubacteriales bacterium, assembly GCA_045645105.1. GTDB lineage: Bacteria > Bacillota > Clostridia > Oscillospirales > CAG-272 > UMGS1865. The sequence goes on from JAZRIE010000225.1 coordinate 120, forward strand.
TTTTGCTTTTTTTGTATTTCTCTTGCATTTTTTCGAAAAATATGGTAAACTAATTTCAGCATCCCAAATCCCTATTTGAAAGGAACTGAAAAAATGAAGCTGAATTACAAGCGCGTCATGTTGGTAGGTCTTGCGTTTTTCCTGATCTCTGCCTTCTGGCAGGCATACGACGCCATCATTCCTCTGATCCTGACCAACCACTTCGGTCTGCCGCAATCGGCATCGGGCGCGGTCATGTCGGTCGATAACGTCCTGGCGGTATTTCTTCTGCCGCTCTTTGGCGCGTTTTCGGACAAGGTCCATACCCGGATCGGCAAGCGCACCCCCTTTATCCTGATCGGCACGGTGATCGCCACGATCTTCTTCGTTGGTCTGACGCTGATCGACAACTACCAGCTCGCCCGCGTTGTGGCGGCAGGGATCCCTGAGGTCGGTCAGGGAGCTATGACCGACGAGGTCTTCTCCGAAACGGTGCGCAAGCTGACCGTGGAATTAACACTCGCCGATCCCCTGCCCTTTATCGGCTTTATCGTCACGCTTCTTTTGGTGCTGGTCGCCATGGCGACCTTCCGCTCCCCTGCCGTGGCACTCATGCCCGACGTCACCGTTAAGCCTCTGCGCTCCAAGGCGAACGCCATTATCAATCTTACGGGTACGGCAGGCGGCATTCTGGTGCTGGCACTCGGAAGTGCATTTGCGACCGCTAAAAATCCCTATATGCAGTACACGGGATACGTAATTGCCGTGGTTGCGATCATGCTCGCGGGGCTGATCGTCTTCCTTTTGACGGTCAAGGAAAACAAATGGGCGACCGAGATGGAAGAGGACTCACGCCAATTGGAGCCGACCGATCCCACGACGACCGACGCCGTCGATGGCAGTCGCAAGCTTTCAAGATCCGAATTTATCTCACTGTTGCTGATCCTTTCATCGGTGGCACTCTGGTATATCGGCTACAACTCGATCACCAGCAAATATTCGGTCTACGCCACCAACGTCCTCGGCTTTGACTTTAATCTGACACTGATCATTGCGCAGGCGGCGGCGATCGTCTCGTATATTCCCATCGGCATCATTTCGTCGCACGTTGGCAGAAAAAAGACGATTCTCGCAGGCGTTCTGATCCTTGCTTCGGCATTTTTTATCGGTATTTTTATCACGTCGTCAACGCCCGAATGGATCATGTATCCCGTATTCGCTCTGGCAGGCATCGGCTGGGCAACCATTAACGTCAACTCCTTCCCCATGGCAGTGGAGCTTGCCCGAGGCGGCGACGTTGGCAAGTACACGGGCTACTATTACACCGCGTCGATGGCGGCACAGATCGTCGCGCCCATTCTCTCGGGTGTTCTCTACGACCTGCTCGGTATGCGCTACGTGTTCTTCGCATTTGGAACGTTGTTCGTGCTGTTTTCCTTCGTCACGATGCTGTTCGTCAAGCACGGCGACGTGAAGCCGACCGAAAAGAAGGATCTCCTCTCACATCTGGACGTGGACTGATATGGTAGTATTTTATGTGATCGCGGCGATCCTTGCCGCCCTGATATTCTTGTTTTTAATCTATCTGCTTTTGCTTCTCCGCCCCTCGCGTGGGGTACGTCCAAGCCCCGCCCTGCTCTGCGATTACGCGCACCGCGGACTGCATGGAAAGGGAATTCCCGAAAACTCCTTGGCGGCGTTCTCTCTTGCCTGCGAGCGCGGCTTTGGCATCGAGCTTGACGTTCAGCTCTCTCGCGACGGCACGGTGATGGTCTTTCACGACTACACCCTCTCCCGCATGACGGGGCACGACGGAAAGCTTTGCGATCTGGACGCATCGGAGCTGAAAGAGCTTTCGCTCGCAGATACCGACCAAGGGATCCCGACCTTCACCGAGGTACTGAATCTGGTAGATGGTAGAGTTCCCCTGCTCGTGGAGCTGAAGGGCGAGGACTTTAACACGTCGCTTTGCGAAAAGGTCGCGGAGCTTCTTTCGGACTACCAAGGAGAATACTGTCTGGAGTCCTTCAACCCGCTCCTGATCGGACGCATGAAAAAGCTACTTCCCAACGCTTTTCGCGGCTTGCTTTACACAAACGTCTGCCGCGATAAGAAAAAGAGGTCGGCTCTCAACGTCGCCCTGACCTGCATGGCACTCAACGTGCTGGCACGCCCGAACTTTATCGCCTACAATAAAGAGGACCGCGCCGCGATCCCCGTGTTTCTCACCACGCGACTGTTCCGCGCGCCGCGCTTCGTTTGGACGGTCAAGGGAAAGGACGAAATGGAAACGGCGCACCACCTTGGTGAGCATCCGATCTTTGAGAAGCTCGATGAGCACTAAACGTATTTTCAAACAGAAAAAGCGACGGGGCAAGAAACCGTCGCTTTTTTCGTATCGTCATTAGAAAACCGCACCCATCGTGTGGTAAAAAACGGCGGTGTCAATCCCCCGTTTTGGGGGATCTGCACCGCCGATGGAGCAGGTGACGGGAATCGAACCCGCGTATTCGGCTTGGGAAGCGGACACTCTGCCATTGAGTTACACCTGCATGCTTTGAACGCTACTATTATAATACAAAACGAGACGATTGTCAAGAGCGACGGGGAATTTTTTCTCTTTATCGGAGATAAATTTTCGTCTCCTTTTTTATTTTTTCAAAAATTATTGACAAATGCTTCCTTTTGTGTTATAATAATCAGCGGCATGTTAACTTGTAAACATATTTCGACACACATTTTGAGGAGGAGCATTGCAGACAAATGCAATCCGTAAGATTTTACCGATTTGTTCTTTTAATTGACGGCGTGCATAAATGTATTCAGAAGCTGAGGTTTGACACAGCCCCCTATTTCGGTGTCAAAAGTGTCCACATCTTCTGGATATACGAGCTGATGGCGCATCCTGAGGGCTTGAATGCCGCCGAGCTTGCCTCGCGCAGTATGATCTCGCGTTCCCTTGTCTCGCGTGAGATCGAGGAGCTGCTCAAGGACGGCTATATCGTCATGCAAGAGACCGCGCGCGGAAAGCGCAAAAACTATAACTCCCGCATCACGCTCACCGAAAAGGGCAAGGAGCTTGCAACCATGATCATGGGAGAGGGCGTGAAGGTGCAAAATGCCGCCAGCGCGGGAATTTCCGACGAGGAGCTTGAATCTTTTTACAACACGCTGGAAAAGCTCCACCAAAATCTATGCGCAATTGCTGCAGAAAGAGAACCCGCGGACGATAAATAATTTCTCCGCCTCCCCACATATAATGATTAATGAAAAAACGTTAGGAGTAAGCCTATGAGAGATTTTATCATTCTCACCGATTCCTGTGCCGATCTGACCGAGGAGCAATACCGCGAGAGAGGTATTCGCACCGTTGAGCTTGGCGTCATTCTTGAGGGTGCCGAGCCGATCCCGAATTGCGATGTGGATGTAAAGGACTTCTACGCCAAGCAACGCAACAAAATCGGAACCACCACCTCTGCCGCAAGCATTGAACAATTCATTACGGTCGTTGACGAAATTCTTTCGAAAAACGACGTTGACCTGCTCTACCTCGGCTTCTCGTCGGCACTGAGCGGAACCTTCAACGCAGGCGCGGTAGCACTGCGCGAGCTTTCCGAAAAATATCCCGACCGCAAGCTTTACGCCGTCGATACCCTTTGCGCGTCGCTCGGTCAGGGGCTTCTGGTCCACCTCGCTTGCCAAAAGAAGCAGTCGGGAGCTGACATCGATGCCGTCAAGGCTTACGTCGAGGAAACCATTCCCCATCTTTGCCATTGGTTTACGGTAGACGATCTGTTCTTCCTCAAGCGCGGTGGCAGGGTTAGTGCCGCAACGGCTGTGGTCGGGTCTCTCCTCAGCATCAAGCCTGTTCTGCACGTAGACAACGCGGGCAAGCTGATCAACGTGACCAAGGCACGCGGCAGACGCGCGTCGATCGATACGCTGTTTGAAAAGATGCGTGCGACGATCCTCCCCGACGTCAACGACGTGATCTATATCTGTCACGGCGACTGTATTGAGGACGCCGAGTATCTTGCAGGCAGAGTTCGCAACGAGCTTGGCATCAAGGATGTCATGATCGGATACACGGGTCCCGTCATCGGCTCGCACTCCGGTCCCGGCACGCTCGCAATCTTCTACCTTGGAAACGAGAGGTAATGAAAAATGGTAATTGATGGACAAAAGCTGTGTGATATGGTCATATCCGCCGCCAACGCGCTGGATAACAATAAGATCACCATTAACAATATGAACGTCTTCCCCGTTCCCGACGGCGACACGGGCATCAACATGACGCTGACCATGACCTCGGTTCGCGCTCTGAGCAACTACGACGGCACGGTCTCGGATTGCGCCGACAAGATCGCCAACATGGTGCTTCGCTCGGCACGCGGAAACTCGGGCGCGATCCTCTCGCTCTTCTTCCGCGGCATTGCGAAGTCGCTCAAGGGACTTGAGGTTGCTACCGCCGCCGACATTGCCAAGGCTCTCAAAAAGGGAACCGACGAGGCATACAAGGCGGTGATGAAGCCCACCGAGGGAACGATCCTGACCGTCATGCGCGTTTGCGCCGAAAAGGCAATGGAGCGCGTGGAAAAAGGAAAATACAAGGACGATCCCGTAGGACTGTTCACCTACATCGTTCGCGTTGGTGAAAAAACGCTTGCAAAGACCCCCGAGCTGCTTCCCGTCCTGAAGGAAGCCAACGTGGTGGACGCGGGCGGCTACGGCTTTATCTTCCTCTTGACAGGCATGCTTGCATCGCTGAAGCTGCACCCCATAGAGGCGCAAAACGCCACCAACGCAACGCAACAGCAGGCAAATTTCGCGGATTTCGATACCGAGTCCATCGTTTTCGCCTACTGCACCGAGTGTATCGTCAACAAAAAGCCCAAGTACCACGGCGAGGGTACGGCAACCGACTTTTACGATCTGATCTGCGGCATCGGCGACAGCGCGGTATTCATTGACGCCGAGGACATGATCAAGGTTCACGTTCACACCAATCATCCGGGGCAGGTCATTGAAAAGGCTCTTGAGTACGGCGAGATCGAGACCTTGAAGGTGGAAAACATGCGCCGTCAGCATTCGGCACTTGCCGATACCGAGCCGAACGCCGCTCCCGCAACGCCGTCCGAGCCGACGCCCAAAGCCCCCGCTCCCATTGAAAAGGAGTTTGGATTTGTGGCGATCTGCATGGGAGACGGTATTCGCAACACCTTCCTCGACCTTGGTGTCGATCACACGGTGTTCGGCGGTCAGACCATGAACCCCAGCACGCAGGACATCATCAACGGCGTGGAGCAAACACCCGCAAGAGTTGTGTACGTTCTGCCCAACAACAAGAATATTTATCTGGTCGCATGTCAGGCGGCTGAAATGGTCACTGAGAAAAAGGTCGTGGTGCTAAACACCAAGAGCGTTCCGCAGGGCATTTCGGCAATGATCGCCTTCAACCCCGACGGCGACGAGGAAACCAACACCGCCGCCATGAATGAGGCGATCGGCGCGGTTCGTACCGCTCAGGTGACCTACGCCGTGCGTGACACCTCGATCGAGGGCATCAAGATCAGCAGTGGACAGACGCTTGCATTGGTGGAAGGTAAGATCACCTGCTCCGCCGACAACGAGGAAACCTGCCTTGCCGCGATCGGAGACGCCTTCTCGGATGCATCCTACGTCACTGTCTTTACGGGCGAGAACGTGACCGACGA